>CAXUGH010000234.1:0-8446 GCA_964250365.1 uncultured Ktedonobacteraceae bacterium | reverse complement strand
TTGTTGTGCCTGTAAGGTTCGTAGGAGTGAGACAATGTTTATTTTTGTGTTGTCGCTTATAAGGGATAGGATGGCGTCTTGTGGAACGGGTTCGCGGTAGATGGAGTAGACTTGGAGAAGTTCGCGTTGCTCGTCGTTGAGGCGTTCTTTGTAAATTTTGTCGAGCAGTTTTTCGGCGACATCTTTACCCCATAGATTGGCATAGTTCTGGTCGTTGAATAATGTGGACAAACTAACTTTGTTATCATCTAGCAGTGACACTAGCAAATATAAAGCTAAACCGTGACCACCACAAAGCTTAACAGCATGCTGTAACTCCTCGTCTGTACCTTTGACGCCTTGATTGACGAGCAACTCCTGACCTTCGTCGAGTGTCAAGCCATTAACGAGGTAAATGTACAAGCCGCTTGCAGCAGTTGCCTGTATTCCTTTCGGGCGTGGGCGGCTGGTGAGTAGGACGCGTGATGAGAGTGGGCGGCTATTGAGGGCGTCGAGCAGTTCGCCCGTTTCGGGTGTGAGTGCCTCGCCTGTGTCGAGGTTGAGTAGATTCTCGAACTGGTCGAGTACAATTAACTGTGGTTTATCGAGTGTACTTATAAGATGCACAATTGCGTATGCCTGCGCCTGTGGTGAGAGTTGCGCGAAACCTGCTGGTCTATTGCCAAAAGCGGTAAAGAGGTTCTCGGCGATGTCGAGGAAGGTAGTTTTTTCATCGACGCGCAACCACAACGTCTCGCGTTTGAAGATGCCCTTGCCCGCGCGTCGCTGCTGCTCGACATAGTTATACACAAGGGCGGCAAGCGTCGATTTGCCGAGACCGCCGATGCCCGTTAGCACAAGCGCGGAGATATTCGACTGCGTGAGTTTGGCGTAGACATCTTTGACGACAACCTCACGTTGCTGGATTGTCTGCGGGTTTGTGTTCGGGGGTTGTGCTGCTACTCCACGATAGGCGGAGGGGATGACGGTGATTGGTGGTGGTACTGAATTTGGTGCTGTGGGTACAGTTACACTAATATTGATGGGTTGCTGAGCAGGTGGAGCAGGAACTTGTGGTACGGGTGGCGGAGATGATGGTTTCAATAAAGGGATGAGTTGAAAGAGACCTACGGCAACACCACCAACTGTAAAGATAGCACTGAGAAGGGTTGTTTGTGAGCCAACGCTATCACGCACCCATATAATGCCACCGATGATTATTAAGATGAATGCGATGCAAAAGGCGGTTATGCGTGCCGTCGTGAGCCATTTTTGCGGCTTCTGTCCCTGCATGGTTGTACTATCCTTTACTCACGATATTGTAAAGTTTCGCCAAGATTATAGCATGAGAGAGTATATGTGTATATGGAATATAAACGGAATTATAACCCCTTACCCCAATGACTATGTTCAAAGGAATTGATGAGGTGTAGGGGCCATAATTCATTACGCCCTGTGAGCCATCGACCATTTTACCTATCATTGAAAACGTTCCTCTATCCTCGTCCCCTTCAATCATTTCGCCCATCATTGAACACGTTCTTCAATCCTCCCAACATTGTTGATCGCTCACAGGGCGTCATAGAATGAGGCCCGTACACCATTCTCAACGCCCTCAAAAGCATCATGTGGGGGTTGAGCAACGAGTGTACGGGTCTGATTCATCACACCCTCGTCCCCATTGACCACGTTTCCCATCATTGGGTACGTTCTTTAATAAATCACATTTCACACTTCACTAGGCGGTAAACTATCATTCCCATCCCAGACCTTTGGGTTGCCTTCGTTGTAGAAGCCGCTACGGAGCGTGGAGCCGGGGAAGAGTGGCTCTTCGTAGGCAGGTTGTTGGGAACGTCTGTGGAAGCGATGCGAGGGGCGTAGAAAAATCGAGATTTGGATGCAGCCCCATAACAATGCAACAATGACGAGGAAGCCGAGAAGTTGTCCTGTGTTCTCAAATCCTAGTCGCCAAAGAATTATGCCGATGACCATGAGGACGATGGCGACGAGAAGCGCAATCGTTCCGCTACCACCAAAGCGACGCCTACGAGTAGGCGTTGACATTTGTCTCTGCCGTGCGTAGGGAGTTACACGTAGCGAGACCGTTACCCATGCACAAGCCCATAGTAGGGCAATGGCGACAAGTATCCAGAGTAGTAGGCTGAGGTGTTGATACTCTAGTTCCCAAAAGAGCAGGGCAAGAATTCCTAGCACACATGCGCTGAGTAGGGCAATATTCCATCTGTTCACTCTTCGTCTCTCCCTCTATGATTTTTCACGAAATAGCGTCTACGATTGAATTTCTAAGGGAATTATAGCATGACAGAAGCGAACAGGGAGACCGCAAGGGTCTCCCCTACATATCACGTCATCACTACATGTAGGGGAGACCGCAAGGGTCTCCCTGTCCGTTGATCAATTTCCATTGTAAAGATGGAACAAACAACATGGTTCATATTTTTCCTCACCTATGGTATTATAGGGACGAAATTATGCTAGCCTCTTATTTCTGTGTACGTAATACCCGATTGTAAAACAAAAGCAAGTGTGTAACCGAACTTATGGCAAAGATAGCACCTGAACCGCTCGATCCAACGTTAGTTATTCAAGCCTACGCGCAAGGCGTCTTCCCTATGGCGGATCAGTGGGGAAGGTTGCGCTGGTATGCACCTGATCCACGCGCTATTCTTGAACATGATAATCTCCATGTGTCACATTCGCTACGTGCCACAATCAATAAGGGTATCTACGAGATACGGATGGATACCGATTTCGAGGGCGTGATGCGCTGCTGCGCCGAGCGCAACGATGGCGATAGCACATGGATTAACGAGGAGTTTATCAAGACATATACATTTCTGCATCGCGCGGGTATGGCGCATAGCGTCGAGACGTGGCAAGACGATAAACTTGCCGGCGGTCTCTACGGCGTCACAATTGGAGCTGCATTCATGGGCGAGAGCATGTTTTCGCGTGCCACCGATGCCTCGAAGGTTGCCCTCGTCGCCCTCGTCGAACACCTCAAAAAGCGTCGCTATGTGCTACACGACACGCAATTTATGACCTCGCATCTCGCCACGCTTGGCGTCACCGAAATTCCGCGCAGCATGTACGAGAAACGGCTGAAAGAGGCGTTGCGAATGCGCTGCGCGTGGTCGGAACAATAAATCAAGGTCTTGTACACGCTGGCAGAACATGTTCTGCTAGCGTGTACAAAACCTTATTATTTATACCTTCCCCTCTTTTTTTTCTTGCCCTTCAGACGCCTTTCTTGCTTGTCGTACTGATGTTCGTCTTTTTTGGAGGGGTCGATGCCGTAGATGCGACGGGCGTGTTGGCGGTGAGCGGAACGGATAGCTACGTCGCGTGGAGCCTCGTTGAGTTTCTGCGTGAGGTCGCGGGTAGGAAGTGGAGTGCCGTTTTGTTGCGCGACACTTTCGCGCACGTCCATATCATCGCTATACATGAGGACACGCCGACCTGCGACTTGAGCCTCTGCCGCTAGACGCTTGATTACGTCGTCGGCAATCTGGTCGTAGCGCGAGTAGATGACGCGAATAGAATCGTGGTGGCTTACGTCTTCGTAGTCGCCATCGCCATCGAAGACGACGATCACCTGATGACTGGTGAAGCGAAACTTGTTGTGCAACTGCTTGAGAAGTAGGACGCGTGCATATGAGAAATTTTTAATTTCCATTGCCTGAAACATGGCGTTATTTTTTATCACGTTATAGCCATCGACCAGGATATCAACCATTCCTCATTTTGCTTCCCTCTTCGTGCATACATGGGCGTGATAAATCAGGCACCTACAAATATTGCTGTATTATTTGTAAAAGATACTCTATCTCTTTGCGAATGTCAACATGCAGGTAGTGAGCAATGAACGTGTTGGCCTCCGTCGAGAGGGCAGCGACAAAGATGAGAATGGCGATTAGAAGGATAACGATTGCTAGAAATAGCGTGACCGTGCGCTCGATACGTCGTGCAACGCTGGCACGTTGTTCTGGCTTGTCGGTGAGTACAGAAGGGATGGGAGATGTAGGTATCTCTTCCTGTGCTGGCACCATACGTTCAACCTGCTGTGGCGCAAGCTTTTTCGTTGCCTTTGTAAGTGTTCCACGTTCGGCCTGTTGTGGTGAGAGTTTTTTCGCTGCCTTTGTAGGCGTCTTACGTTCGACCTGCTGTGGCGCAAGCTTTTTCGTCGCCTTCGTGGGTGTTGCGGGTGGGACAGCCGGCATATCGACGGGATCGGTATTCAGAGCTTTTTCGGCGGCGGGAACGAGTGCCTGGAAGCGACCAGGAGAGACGCAGACGAGTGGATATTGCGGCGTCTTGACGAGGCCACGTTGCAGATTAGGCTTGAGGAGTGTGCTATTCATGGGCAGAGGCGCACCCTCTTTGCGAAATGGCAATTGCACCTCTTCGTCGCATGCGCCACAAATACTATGTAGATCGTCCCAACACAGCGGACACGATGGACGGCGGCAGCGAAAGCAGAAGTGACACATGCTCATGAGTGCCGATTCCAGGGCGATCTTTGGAGCTTGTGCAAGCGATGCCTGTATTGGTGCGTAGGAAGCAGAGCAGATTGTACATGCGACCGTTGGACCTGTATACGAAGATGCTGAAGCAATTTGTACCGAGTTCTGTAGTGGTGATGATACCGTTTTAACCATGAGTGCCTCCTACGGCTCCGAGTGAGCGTGTCATAACATCACTTTCACTATACATGGTGCATCATAATGAACCGACTTCCGAGTTCTTTTTGCGTAGTCCACGTTCACTACGCGTGGAAATTTCGGTATGTTGCAAAATAAACGATTTGAAGGCGCGAGCGGTGGCAGAGAGATTTTTGTCCTTCAAGTGGACCAGCAGCCATTTACGCATGAGCGGAAAGCCCTCGACATCGAGAACGACAAGACGCTTCGTCTCTAGCTCCATGTCGATAGCGACGCGTGATATCAGCGCGATACCAAGACCAGCAGCCACGCTCTGCTTGATCGCGCTATTGTTTCCCACTTGCATACTTACCTGTAGCGGAAAGCCCGCCTCACGGAAGGCGGCTTCAAGTGCTGTGCGTGTGCCCGATCCCATTTCGCGCATCAGGAAATGTTCGCGTGCCAGTTCCGCAAATGGCACGTTGGCAATACCTGCGAGACGATGCATAGGTGGCGCAATCACTACGAGTTCGTTGTGTGCGAAAGGGGCGGCGAAGACGGGTGCATCATCGGGAATACGGCTCATAATCGCCATGTCGATACGATTGCTGCGGAGTTCTTCGAGCAGCGGCGTCGGGTTGACAACCTCAAGCGTTATCTCGACTTTAGGGTACGCATTGCGAAACTTGCCGAGCATATTGGGAATGACATACGTGCCAACCGTCGTATCGGCTCCCACACTAAGACGACCCGAATGTGGACTCGCCAGCGAACTCATCGTCTCTAACGTCTCGTCGATTAGCGAAAAAATTTTCTGGCTATAGAGATATAGTTCCTCTCCTGCTTGCGTCAAGTGCGTCTTGCGCCCGATCTTATCGAACAGTTTGACACCCAGCGACTCCTCAAGCTGGTGAATCTGTGCGGAAACAGCAGGTTGACTGAAGTGAAGTTCTTCAGCCGCACGGACATAACTACAGTGTTTCGCAACGACCTGAAAGGTGGCGAGTTGATGCAGGTTGATGTTGTGCATGTGTTCTGTGTCCCTGAGAGAAAACGAATCGCGTTATGTCAATTATAACATGTTTTTTCTCCATCATTCCTCGCCGCCGACGGTGACGAGAAATGATGGAGAAAAACTGGGGTTGCAATTTTTCCTATGTCCGCTATACTATACTACTTGTGTAGAATAAATGTAGCATCACCTCGTCGAACAAGGAATAGCATAGTTGATGATGAATCTTTTTCAAGAGTCTGGACAGATACAAGCACAACAAAACGTGACGCATATCCTTCCCGAAACGGTCTGGAACAACGAGCCGTTGCCCTCTGGCATACCGCCGCAAGATAAGCTGGTTGTGACCATTGCGCGACAATTTGGAAGTGGCGGGGCAGAGATCGGGCATCTTGTCGCGGAGAGCAGCAAGCTACAATATGTCGATTATGGCATCATTGAAGAGGTGGCACGTCGGCTCGGCGTCGATGTGCAATATGCGTCGCGTCAAGATGAGCAAACGGTGGGTATGGCTGGTCACATTCTGGATGCCATTCGTATGAGCAATCCCTTTGTTGTCAACTACGGCTCGCTCTTCACACAATCAGCCGCACCAACGCAGGCCAAAGAACTCGCCTATCTACGCCTCACACAGCGCGTCGTGCTGGAACTTGCAACCGAAGGCGACACCGTAATCGTTGGACGTGGTTCGCAATTCTTGTTGCGTAACGCGCCGCGCACACTGCACATCTACGTCTTTGCTCCATTAGCACATCGCATTCAAAACGTCATGAAGCAGTACCACCTCAACCATGCGGAGGCCGAACGCCTCATCGAGCAGCGCGACTACGAACACGACAGCTACCTGCGTCGCTACTATAATGCCGATGGACAACAGCCCTCCCTGTACCATCTGCTCATCAACACCAGCCTCTTCTCGCTCGAACTCGCGGCAAACCTCATTCATCAGACATTGCCCCTTATTCAATCATTACCGTAATGACATTCAAAATTGTTTCACCTGTCGTGGCAAGCGACAGGTGAAACAATTTTGAATGTCATTAGAGGACACTCTAATAGCCAAATAGTACGGATATATCCTATTTCCAGCATAACATCGACTATAATAAATACGGCAATATGAAATTACTCTTTGTAAGGCAGATTATGATGCAGAGAAATCCATCAGGCAACTTGCAACAAGGTTCGGCACTTCGTCCTGTTCGTCTTAGGATAGGCGCACTTTCTCAGGAGCAGATTTCACCAATACCTGAGACGCCACGCGAAGGAATACCCTCTGGAAACTTTTCTATGCCAACACAAGAGGCGTTTCCACAGCAGCCAGTGCAGAACAACAATGTAGAGACACAAAATACGACTCCACAGGCTATGCTGCCAAACAAAAGCTTCAGCACAATTTCTACATTGAAACAATCTATGACGCCAATGTCGGCTACACCTGCACGCTCTGCTCCAGCGGTACAACAAAGCGACCTTGAACAAGATGTCCGCCTCTACTCGGACTCTGCAAAAAGACGCGCATTGGCACCTCAGCCACAACACGATACAAGTGGACGCATTGAGTATCCACCTTTCCAACGACAGATCAGCCAACCACTTGTGCCACAGAATAACACGAGTGAACGACTTGAGTATCCACCTTTCCAACGACAGGTCAGCCAGCCACTTGTGCCACAGCAGAACAATACGATCAGACAAATTGAGTACGCGCCTCCGCAGCAACAAACTATCTCGTCATTCATGCCACAGCCGCAGCTCAACGCGAATGTCCAGGGCAGTTATGCTGCTTCACAACAACGCTTCGGCTCAGCCGTTCAACAAGTTGCTAAACAAGACTCTAAGCTATCATACGCTCTCGCGGTCACTGTTGGCCTAACGGCACTACCCTTACCATATGTTGTACGCATCTTGATTGATGCGGCACTTCCTATGAAGGACGGAACGCTAGTCTTCTGGTTGTTCGCGCTGATTCTCGGCCTTTTGCTTATGCAAACGGTCTTACAATTCGTAGCCCGCGCCGTCGTAGCCTCGCTTTTCCGCGCTTCCACTAATGCCAGCAACGCAACTCTCTATGGGCGTGTACTTCGTTCGCCGCGCACGTTACAGATCAACACACAACACATTTTGGATCGCCTGAACGCTCTCACAACGACACAAGAGTCGCTTATACAGACGGGTAGTAGTTTTGCCAGTGCCAGTATTCGAGCGTCTCTTTTCGTACTAGCACTTTTCCTGGTTGACTGGCGACTCGCTGGCGCAACCGTGCTTGTTGCTCTACTCTATCTCTACATGGGCACTATTATCGGTCAACGCTATCGCGGAACTAATCAGCAAGTAGCGGAGAGTTACAGCCGTGTAAACGACACTCTCTCTCAAGGAATTGCTGCTATGCGTACACGAAACGCTATTCCATTTCTTGAACACACAGTACAAACAACGCTAAACGAGGCAGCTCAACATTCCTATCAACACGCTTTTATCGGTTCGGGTATTAGCATGATATTCGGCGTCATGCAAAGCCTCGGCGGTATTCTCCTCTCAGGTCTAGCTGGCTACCTGTTCCTGATACACACCATCACCGCTGGACAATTCGCCGCCTTCGTCCTGATTCTGCTTATTCTGTCTGTACCGCTCTCTGCTCTCACCGCCCTTATGCAGCAGCAACAAACTGTATCTGCGGCAAAAGCACGAGTGACGGAAATTTTATAATACATACACCTTTGGTAGGGACCGATTTATCACGTCCTCGGTGGGGCAAACGTTCCCCACAGAATCATCGCCCACACGTTGCCCC
>CAXUGH010000233.1:0-8456 GCA_964250365.1 uncultured Ktedonobacteraceae bacterium | reverse complement strand
TTCCCACAAAAAGGGCCCACCCCCCAGCCACACCCCCCCGCCCACAATGAACATTGTGCCGAGGGCATTCTGCATGTGAGTTCCTACGATGAAAAGAACTCTCTTACTGCGGCTGCGAGACGCTCCAGTCATTCTGGAAGGTCTGTTGCAGTGTGGAGATGACGTTTGAGTCGGTGAGGAGGACGCCGAGTTCGCGGTTGTTGTCGAACGAGTTGGTCGAGATGTTGACGGAGCCGACGTAGGCATTGTTGCCATCAGCGACCATCATTTTCGCGTGCATGTAGAGCTTGCTGTCTTCCTCGACCTGCGCTCCACCAGCTTTGATGGTAGCGATACCGGATGCGTTCGAGTCTGTTCCGCCACTTGGCGAGGGTAGAATGACCTGCACGTTGACGCCACGTTGCGCCGCGCTTGCGATGGCGTTCTCGACGGTGGTGTCTTGCATCTCCTCCGCCTCGATGAGAAGCGAGGATTTAGCACCATTGATGAACGCGACAAAATCGTTGCGCGAGTTGTCGGGACTAATCACTAGGTTGGGGTCGGTGACATGCTCAGTGGTGCGATTCCAGTCGGCGTTGAAGATGTCAATCGCGCCCTGCACATCTTGCGGTGTGGTGTCGATGATGTCGTATTCACGATTCTTGCCAGTAGCGATGGCAGAGTTTGTGAAATTGGAGGACATGATGAACGCTGTTTGCCCATCGATAATCATGCCTTTTTCATGCGTATACGTGAAGACAGGGTTGCTGTCCTGCGCCTTCGCGCCAGCGGCGTTCAGCGCGTCGATAGTGGATTGCGGTGAACCACCGCCGTAGGGGTGCGGTTCAAGCATCACACGCACGTCTAAGCCGCGCTTTGCTGCATTCTCCAATGCCTGGATAACGTTGTTGTCGCTCATCAGATAGATTTCCAGCCATACAGATGTCTGGGCGTTATTGATGGCATCGAGAATGGGCGTTTCACCTGCCGCCGGCTCAACGAACACTTGCACAGACTGCGACGTTGGTGTTGTAGTAACGGTGGGAGTTGTAGTAACGGTGGGAGTTGTGCCAACCGTTGGGGTAGTGCGTGGTGTGCGAGTGGGAGTCGGTGTTCGGTGTGGTCTGCGTTGGCTTACAGCAAACGTGCCAGGATCGGGATAATAAGCTCTAGCGAACTGGCTGAACGTAAATGCTGAGAGAAGAATGCACAGCAATGCAGCTACCAATGGTAGTGTTCTGTGCGAAAAAACCTTGCGAAGCATGACTACTCCTTGTAAATAGTTTTTGGGGCTTGAAAAAGAGTCTACCCCATTAACAATAAACTCCATACGTAATCAAATTATCGCATATATTCCACGTTTTCATCGTAATTTATGTTAAAAAATGGTTAAGAATTGATTTTTGTTTGTTAAGTGTTAAAGCGTGAAAGAACTTAGTAGCATAATAGCAGAGATGTGACAGGGGTAAGCTAACTAACAGTGCATTGCTTTCTACTTTTTGCTATAATATGTCCAACACCCATACCAATATGATGGTTTTCGTAGGGACCAGATTTATCGCCTATATGACGTTGCTGAACAGGCTCATAGCCGATTTATCGGCTTAGGACGCGATAAATCTGGTCCCTACGAAGCGATATTGATGAACTCGTATAGAATCGGAAACATATATATGTCGCAGCAAATACATTCGTCACAAGAACCAATATCAGAGCAACCGATAAAGACGCCTCCATCTCCGAAAAAGCGGAATTGGTTTGCGCGGATTCCACCCCGTGTGCGAACGGTTATCGCCATTGTGGTAATTGCGATTGCGGTTGTAGCAGCTTTTCGCGGTCCATCCGAAGGAGAGTCTGATAACGTCACGGGCGATCCAGCTTTCATCCCGACCGTTGGCATTACAAACATGGTCGATTCAGTGTCACTGAACAAAAGTGTAGAGGTGCAAAAAGTACACCTAACCGTGACCAAGGTGATAGAAGCGACGAAGTTTTCCGATGACCGCAAACGTGAGGGGATTTACACCGTGCGCGTCATGATGAGCGCAAGAAATACGAGTTCATCAGCAGTTGCCGTACAGTATGATTCTCTGCTACGACTCGTGCTTCCTAATGGGCAGGAAATTGCGCCCAAGTATTTATCAGTTCTTCCTGAGTCGCTTCCTCATCAATCCACATCGGGCTTTGTCGATTTCCCACTAGCAGCACAGATGTCGCTTTCATCGCTTACGTTGCGATTTGGGAACGATGGAAGTGTATCATTGACAAAATAATCTTGGTACGAGGCTGAGAGACCGCACGGTCTCTCAGCTTCGTACCAAGATTATTTTGTCTTATTCGTCTTCATTAGGTGTTCCGACGTGCTCGACACGATGTTGCACATCGGCGAGCGCAAGCATGCGTTGGCGCGAATAATCGGGAGCCTCGACGATGCTCTGCATCAGGTCTTCGAGTGCGAGATAATACTCGACTAGCGCACGTTCGCCGCTTGTGGTGTGGGTGACTGTCTCTTCGAGTAGTTCCTGCGCCTCTTCATACATGCTGAGACGTTGCTGTGCCTCTTCTAGTGCCTGCTGCGCTCGCTGTACACGCTGCATGCCGCCAAGCTGATTTTCGCGCTCACGACGCCGTAACCTCGTCTCCTGCTCCGGCTCTTGAAATGCCTCTTGTAGCGCGAGTGCAGCCTCACCAATCTCAATGTTCATTTCAACCTGCCGCCGCGTCAACCACGCACGAACCGCGTGTAACCTCACAAGGGCATTCGCGCTATCCGGCAAGCGCAGACTATCGTCGGAGAGCAACTCGTCGCTCCCAATCTCCGTCGATTCATCGAGAAAATCATTATCGTCGTTCAAATTATCGTTGTTCATAGGAATAGTATACTTTCATGCTCGTGTTGTTCTGCTCTTTGTACATAGTAGCACGTTGTGGCAAGATATATTGTGATGTATGGTAATTGTTTGTTCGTAGTAATTCGATGATTACCCTGAATTGCTCTATAGCATATGCTGACACAAAAAAGAAATATCTGAATTTGAGAAAGGAAGGTTGCAGGTTGTCAACTCTTTTCATCCGTCTGTTTAGTACCTTTTCGATGCTGGCGGATGACGTACCGATTTCGACGGCAATGGTGCCTCGTGTGCAATCCTTGCTTACCTATCTTCTATTGCATCGGGATGCACCACAGAGCCGCTCTCATCTTGCCTTTTTGCTCTGGCCTGACTCGACTGAGGCACAGGCTCACACAAATTTGCGTCAGTTACTCTATCATCTACGCCAGTCTTTCCCCAGTGCCGACCAGTTTCTCACTGTCAGTAAACATTCTATACAATGGCTACCTACCGATGCTAGTGTTTCCTTCACGCTTGATATTCTGAAATTTGAACAGGCACTCGCCCAAGCAAATCAGGCGGAGCAGGCTCAAGACATGCCAATGATGCTTTCTGCTCTGGAAGAGGCGATGTCTCTGTACCGCGGAGATCTGGTAATTGGTTGCTATGAAGAGTGGATATTGCCTGAACGAGATCGTTTGCGCCAGTTGTTTCTCCAGACGGCTGAACGCATGATGGTGCTGCAAGAACAGGAGCGGAACTATGCTGGTGCGATTGCAACAGCGCGACAAATTCTGCATTCCGACCCGTTGCATGAGGCAACATATCGCCAGCTTATGCGCCTCTACACGTTACAAGACGACCCAGCGGCAGCACTGAGAGTTTATCATACTTGCGTCACAACTATGGAGCGCGAATTAGGAGTTGAGCCAAGCAAAATAACGCAAGCTCTCTACGAGTCGCTTGTGAAGTCGAACGCGTCCTCCGAGAAGTCCGTTAACTTGCCTAAAAAGCGGAGAGCAGTACCGCCGTTATAGTACCGCCGTTATTAGGAAGGAAAGCAGAATGGCAAATACTTCAGGAGGTGTGGCATAAGTCTACGAAAGGACGACCGCATCTCGTGCTTCTCAAACGATGGGGATAGCATGGGACAATAGTGTGATTGCCAGTCATCGTGCCTGGATTGCGTGGCGCGAAGGCGATCTTACCGAGGCAGAAAAGCAGAGTCGGGTAGTATTTTCCCACACACGTACCGTGAATAAATGAGAGCAAGGAGTCGTGGGAGTTTGCTCTCCATCCATGTTTTTGCTCCTACGCTTTTACCAACATTGATGTTCTGACGAAGTGCTTGCCATATCCCATAATGACGAGCGCAACAACAATCCACAAACCGATTGCGTAAACTGCATACCATAGGGATTCTTGTGCAGGTGAGACAGTGAGTGGGCTGAAGGCAACTAGAAAGCCTGTGGAACTTGCGTGCATAATCTGACAGAGTAAGACGCTACCAGTGTTGGAATAAATCCAAACGATCAGAACTCTGAGAGCTGTCATGGCTATGATGAAGGCGAGCGCAAATGGCAACCAGTAAGAGCCATGAGGACTGGCTGCACCAAGAAAATCAATCACTGGAAGATGCCATAGCCCCCAGAGTAACCCAAGCAGAAGAGCACTAGAGAGAGGGCTATACTTCGCTCGCAGTTTTGGAAAAGCATATCCCATCCAGCCAATCTCTTCGAGAAGGGCAGAGACAATGCCGTACATGAGACTTAGTGGATTCAATCCAGGCAGAAAAACCGGAGAAACTAGGCTATGCAAAGAGAAAAGCGTACTAAGGATAAGAATAGGGGGAATAAGTAAAGCCGCTGCATACCAGCGTACATGTACTCGCCAGTGTCCTATGCGGGAGAATAAACTCCTTAAACCACTTTTCCCATCATCAATAAGAGTCAAGACAATACCAGTAATTGCGGGTCCAAGTATTAGCAACGGATACATAAGTATGCCAGCGAGACGTGTTATAGCCTCACCTCGTAGAAGCACTGGTGCAATGATTGCTAAAGCACCACCCCAGGATATGATGTAGGTCGTGATAAAGTAGGTAGCAACAGGATGACGTTGAATAAAAGCCTTGGCGTTCATGAATGTTCTCCTCTATAAGATGTCTTTGTATTGTTTATCTTGAGAAGAGTATAGAATATGCAGCGTTCTTAAAGCGTTCTTGCGTAGCGTTCTTTGGGGGCATCAAAATACAAAGAGAGGGCGTAGTATAACGCTCCACCCTCTCTTTATATTATGAAAACCGACGTTATCCCAAAGCTTCGCGTCCTGCCTCAACAGGCTCGACGGGAGCCTCTTCCTCCTCGTAGTCGCTAGGCGCAGTGAGGTCGCGCCCACGTCGTAGACCGACCGCCTCAAAGATGGGCGTGAGAACGGCGGCAACGACGAAATTGAGAATAAGCGCGACGATACCTGCGTAGAGCAGCACACCAAAGACGGTAAACAGAGTTGACTTGTAGCCATTAGCGACAAACATACCTGTTCCTACAATCATACCAACCGCCCAACCGATGAGCAGTGCCCAACGATTGAACCATTTGGTATAGAGACCGAGGAACACGGGGAGCAGCGTTTGCAGTATCCAGATACCACCGAGTTGCTGAAATGTGATGATTTGTGTCGTCGGCAGGTACGCAATGAAGAGTAGCGCACCAAACTTCAAGACAAACGAGGTGATCTTGGCAACCGTTGACTCCTCGGTCTCGCTGGCATTCCTCTTGATGTACTCTTTGTAGATGTTTCTCGTGAAGAGATTGGCGGCAGCAATAGACATCACCGCTGCGGGCACGAGTGCGCCAATCGAGATGGCGGCGAAGGCAAAGCCTGCGAACCACGTTGGAAACGTGGCATTGATAAGAGCAGGTACCGCAAGGTTGGATGATGCTGGTTTGAGTTTCGAGGCAATTGCCATGTAACCGAGCAGAGCCAGCAAGCCGAGCATCAACGAATAGATGGGTAGCAACGCCATGTTGCGCTTGATGACGCGTTGACTATTGCTACTGAGAACGCCCGTGAGCGAGTGCGGATACAGAAACAAGGCAAGCGTTGAGCCAAGTGCTAGCGTTGCATAGGCTGCGTACTGTTTGGGCGTAAGCAGATCAAAGAACGTCTGTGCCGCACCCGTTTTCACTGCTGTCTGATGGCTTGCTATCGCCTTCAAATGCACCGCCGAAAAGATGTTACCAAACCCACCAAGCTTGATGGGAATGTAGATAATCACGGCGAATAGTACAATGAAAATCATCACGTCCTTGACGAGCGCAATCATCGCGGGAGCGCGAAGGCCGCTTGTGTAGGTGTAGGCGGCGAGAATGAGGAAGGCGATGATGAGCGGAAAGTCAATGCTGATGCCACCAATCGAGGTGCTGAGCGGAATGCCGAGGGCCGCAAGCGAGACCTGAATACCAAACATTTGTAGCGCGATATACGGCAACGTTGCGAGAATGCCTGTGAATGCGACCGCGAGGGCGAGCGCACCACTGCCAAAACGATCTTTCACAAAGTCCGCTGCCGTCACATACCCACGTTGCTTACACACAGACCAGAACTTGGGCATCAAAACGTAGATGAGCGGATAGACAAGAACGGTATAGGGAATGGCATACCAGCCGGTTAACGCACCAGCCGCGAACATTGCACCAGGAACAGCGATGAATGTATACGCCGTGTATAAGTCGCCACCCAGGAGAAACCATGTGATGACTGTGCCGAAACGCCTACCCGCGAGACCCCACTCGTTGATATCGTTCAGGTTGCCGCGACGCCAACGCGCAGCCACAAAACCAAGCACAGTGACAAGCAGAAAAAAGAAGATAAATACTGTGAGTGCGTCCCAATGAATCATTGCTAACTACTCCTTTCTCGCTCCTTTGTTTATCGGTGAGCGAGAATGCCATGCTAAGAGTACGAACGGTTCAATGTGCTCGAAAACGTTCTAGGCTCCAACGAAGTACACGACCGCTGTAATAATCGCGGTAATGATGACCCATGAGAGTTGGAACCAGTAGAAAAATGGAATGCCGAATAGCTCTGGGTCTGTAAAATTGTAGAATGGAGGCCAGAGCAGGACGATAAAGGGGATGAGAAGCAGGAGCAGGAATGCTCTACGATTCCTGCGTGAAGAAGGACGGCTGACCATAGAAATACTCCCTTTGTTTGCAGTTCATTCACGAACGACGATACAAGACCGATAGCAAAAGGATAACTCTGGAAAGTGTTGAAGAGTATGCTGCTATCCTACGGTATTTTCTACAGAATGTCAAACAAGCACAGCCTTTCAATTGACACACATAATGAGTCTCGCACAGAACAGCGCATGCGCTGTTCTGTGCGAGACTCATTATGTGTTATACATGAGCCAACTCTTCGTTATCTAAGAAGAGAATATGTGGAGGGGTGGGAAGAATGATCAGAAATGAAACTGTTATCCTTGAGGGACGTTATCGGATTATACGTTGTCTGGCGCAACGTCCTCGCGTGAACCTATATCTTGGGCATCGGCTTGCTTTTAATGAAGAGTTAGCCCCTCCTCCGCCCGATACTTCCGAAGAAAATTCAGGCTACGAAGCCCTGGTAGCTATCCGCGAACTCGTGTTGACGGGACTTGACCCTCAAATCCGCGCCTTGATTGAGGCTGCTGCGTTCGAGGAATTTGTACGACCTAGCGTCTTTGGCTCGTCACATCTACCAACCGCTGGAGATCGCGTCTGGATTGAGGGCGAGCGACACTATCTTGTAATGCAACTGAGCGACGCGAAAATGCCGCAATTTGAGCATGCTACAACGCTCGACTCACTGTTGCTAGCAAACGCTACATGGCCCGCATGGATAGACGAGAAATTAGCGATTGAGTGGGGAATACAACTCGCTCGCATGGTTGCACGCTTGCATCATCAAGGAGTCGTGTTAGGCAATCTGACGCCATCCTCAATTCTAGTCGATGGACAAAAGTCGATGGTATGGGCACCTATCTTGCTTCCTTCCTGGCCCCCTGCTCCTTCCTACTGGAAGACAACAGAGATAGACGTACTCTCTCTCTATCCTCTATATTTTCCTATAGCCGAAAAGCCTATAGATAGCGTGTTTGCTGCGCCAGAACTCCTCAATAGTGTTGCCGATGAACGTTCGGATGTGTATACGTTGGGTGCTCTCCTCTACTTACTGCTCACTCATTATGCTCCGGTCTCAGCATCGCATCGTCAACGTGTATATAGTTCTATGAGTCGCAGGACGCGGAGCAGTCTTCTTGTACAGGAGCGCGTTGATAGCCTTGAATTGATTCCGCCCCGTTTCTTGAACGAAAACGTCTCACCCTTGATAGAAGCGGTTGTGCTACAGACATTGGAGCTAGAGCCAGGGAAACGTTGTCCAACCGCGTTTGCGTTGGTAGAAGCACTGGAAGCGATTGCGGGGTTGTAGAGATCGATGATTGCATCCCTATGTACAATGTTGGAAGGAATTGAGGAACGCATGTGATGATAGGAAACGGGATCAATGGGGACGAGGGTGTGATGAATCAGACCCGTACACTCGTGGCTTCGTACCAAAGAGCATGGCGGGGGGGTCGCGGACCGGGGGTCGGGGCGG
>CAXUGH010000232.1:0-8462 GCA_964250365.1 uncultured Ktedonobacteraceae bacterium | reverse complement strand
ATAGCAGCAATTGTTTTCTTTATCTTGGTGCATACATCTCCCTTACAGTTTAAATTTGCCAGATTGTTTATAATGGCATAAATTCGTTGTTGCTCAACGATTTACCGTATTTGAAATAGGTATACAATTTTTATTATTAAATGCAAACGAACGGATGATAGCAGAGCGAAATCTTTTTTCGTTGTAGGATTGCATCTTGTGCATGTACTGTTATTGAAATGTATACTATTATGGGTTACAATATTACGTATGTAAGAGGCATTACCATGACGAGCAAAACCATGTATCATTGGTGGTACGCTTATGGGACATTTCAAGAAGGTGAGGACAATTTACCTCATTTTGGGGACGTTATTACCCATTATCGTCTTCTACTAGGATGGACAAGGAAAGAAGCTGCAACCGCACTCAACTGTACGACGCGCTATATAGAAATGCTTGAAAGCAAAAAGAACAAGAATATGCCTGAGTCGAATCCTCGTAGAGCTGCTATTGCAAAAATATTAAGCATTCCACCAGTCCTTTTTGGGTTAGCTAGCCCTAGCCATGAACAGGAAAGCACTGCTATACCCACTGCCAGCGGTTTTGATACTCATGCTATTTCATTCTATGAAGATATGCTTTCCTCTAGCTGGGAGCTGTATTATACCAGTAGCGTTCAACGTGCTACCAAAAACATTGATATCTGGATACAGTTTCTCAAACAAGATGTTGACAATGCACAAGGTGCCAAGTTTAATCAACTGCTTTCAGTTCTCTGTCGTTTTTATCAACTTGCCGCTCTTGTAGCACGAGAGCGGATGGATATACCGCAAGCATTAGGCAATGAAAAAGAGGCGGTTGCCCTTGCATTTCAAGGAGGAAATGCCGAACTCATTGCATCATCTCTCCTGCGTCGTACTAGAATCTATCTTCAAACCAAGGACTATAATCTTGCTCTTCAAGACGCAGAGGCCGCACACACCTATGCTGATCGTTCACGCGATCCCTTGAAAGGAAAAGTCTATCAAATCATAGGAGAAACTTACGCTCGTATTGCCGGAAGTGATCAGCATTTACAAACAAAGAGTTTGAAATTATTTGACCAAGTTGGACGTATTGTGCGAAAAGGAAACCTGGAAGCTGACGGAAGCTTCACAAAACTTGATATCACGAGTCTGTACATCGAAAGAGCAGAGGCATTAACAAAGTTTGGGCAATTTGATGATGCCCATGATGCAATCGCTATAGCGCGAGAGAAGCTAAGCCCAGAGCTTACACGTTGGAACGTCAATATCTTGTTGGGGGAAGCAGAGACATATTTTGCCGAAAAAGAATATGAAGATTGCATTACGATTGCGCTTGATGCTCTCAAAATCGTCGATATCCTGCAACTGCAAGGCAAGAAAGAACGTATCAGACGCTTATTTCGAGAGCTACAACAAATAGATGCGAATTATCCACTTACACGTCTTCTCGGCAAAGAATTGAATATGTTGTAATAATTCGGTTGCTACAACTTTTCAATTCTCCAGATTAGCCCCCATTCATTTGCAATCTCCGCAAAAATAGGATATCGTACACACAAATTTACTACACTTGTTTGCTCTGCTCTACTTCATGAAGCATGCTCACAAGAAAGGGATATTTTATGCAATCAGAAAACGTACTTTCGTTTCCAAAGGCCGTGCAGGGAATGCAGAAAGGCCGCATCACCAAATATCAACCCTTTCCCACTATTCACCTGCCCGATAGACAGTGGCCTTCGCGCACGATCACACAGGCTCCCATATGGTGTAGCGTTGACCTGCGCGACGGCAATCAGGCACTACCAGACCCAATGAGCGTCGCCGAGAAGCTTGAGATGTTCCAACTGCTGGTAGCCGTTGGCTTCAAAGAGATCGAGGTTGGCTTTCCCTCGGCCTCCGATACCGAGTTTACCTTCATTCGTCGCTTGATCGAAGAGAACCGCATTCCCGATGATGTGACGATTCAGGTTCTCGTACAGGCACGCGAAGAACTCATCACACGTACCATCGAGTCGATACAGGGCGCGAAAAAGGCTATCATTCACCTGTACAACTCGACTTCACCTATGCAACGCCGCATTGTTTTTGGCCTGGATAAGCCCGATATCATAGCCATTGCAACACGTAGCACGCAGCTTATTAAAGAGATGCTGCCACTCTTAGAGGGGATGGATGTCACCTTCCAGTATTCGCCCGAAAGCTTCGCTCTCACCGAGGTCGATTTCGCGTTGGAAATCTGTGAGGCGGTGGTCGATATATGGCAACCGACGCCACAGAAAAAAATGATTCTGAACCTGCCAGAGACCGTCGAAATCGCAACGCCGAACGTTCACGCCGACCAGATCGAGTGGTTCTGTCGTCATCTGCGCGACCGTCAGAGCGTGATTGTCAGCCTTCACACACATAATGATCGCGGAACGGGGGTCGCAGCAACAGAGCTTGGTTTGCTAGCGGGAGCCGAGCGCGTCGAGGGAACACTGTTTGGCAACGGTGAGCGTACTGGCAACGTCGATATCGTCACGGTTGCCCTGAATATGTATATGTCGGGTATTAACCCGCACCTGGAATTTAGCAATCTCGAAGCAATTCAGGCCGTTTACGAGAAATGCACGCGTATGACCGTACCCATGCGTCAGCCTTACGCGGGTGAACTCGTCTTCACAGCGTTCTCCGGCTCGCATCAGGACGCAATCAACAAAGGCATGACGCAACTAGACCCCACTCCTGGCGCGTTGTGGGAGGTACCTTACCTGCCAATCGACCCCAAAGATATTGGTCGTTCCTATGAGGCCATTATTCGCATCAACTCGCAATCGGGCAAGGGCGGTGTCGCCTATATCATGGAGGTAGAATTTGGCTATCATCTGCCAAAGGCTATGCATGTCGAGTTCGGCAAAGTCATCAAGGCACTGGCTGATGAAACTGGAACCGAGCTTTCAAGCGTGCAAATCTACAAGGCATTCGAGCAAGAGTACCTGCAAAGAACTACTCCACTCGCGCTCGATACTTTGCATACCGAAACGTCCGTTGATCACGAAGGTTCCGAAACCGTTAAATGCGTGGCGCAGATTGCTTCCAACGGCACGCTACAAGAGATTCGGGCACAGGGCAACGGACCAATTGATGCCTTTGTTCTCGCCCTTAAAGAAGGACACATTGCCGACTTCGCGGTGCTTTCCTACGCCGAACATGCACTTGGACAGGGGGCGAACGCGCAAGCCGTCGCGTACATTCAAATACAAACAAACGAAGGCGCAACTCTCTTTGGTGCCGCAACCGATACCAACATCACGCTTGCCTCGATGAAGGCTGTGCTGAGTGCGCTCAACCGCTCGTTGGTTTATGGTAGCGAGATTGGCATGACAGGGGCAAGCCCTGTCACTACTATATACGGATGAGCGTAGCAAGCCACGCAGTGGCGGGAAGTATAGTAGTGACAGGGCTTGCCCCTGTCATGCTCCCCGCCACAACATTTCGCTCAATTAACATTCGCTCTATCTTAATTATGAGAAAATTAGAGGCTACTCTATGCACAACGACATCACCGATATTCCTGGCATTCGCGTTGGACACGATACCGATGTAGAGGCGGGTACGGGTTGCACGGTTATTCTCTGCGAACCAGCAGCAGTTGGCGGCGTGGATGTACGCGGTGGCGCACCCGCGACACGCGAAACTGATCTCCTGCGTCCCCTGCATCTGGTCGATTCAGTGAATGCCATTTTGCTTACAGGGGGTAGCGCATTTGGACTCGATGCAGCAAGCGGCGTGATGCGCTACCTGGAAGAGCAACAGGTAGGGTACGATGTCGGAGTCGCCAAAGTTCCGATTGTGCCAGCCGCCGCCATCTTCGACCTCGCTTTTGGCTCGGCTCGCGTCCGACCCGATGCAGAGTCTGGCTATCGAGCTTGCCAACAGGCCAGTACAGAGCCAACGGCACAGGGAAACGTTGGAGCTGGTACAGGTGCGACGGTGGGCAAGATGCTCGGTCCCGCCTTCGCAATGAAAGGGGGAGTTGGCTCCGCCAGCACAACACTTGCCGATGGTACAATCGTTGGCGCGTTAGTTGTCGTCAACGCTTTTGGCAATATTCTAGATTCAAAGACGCAACAGGTTATAGCGGGCGGACGCGAACCTCTATCACCAGAAGCGTTTGCGAAAGATGCCAATGCCTTTGGCAACACCACAATAGCCGTCGTCGCCACGAATGCATCTCTTACGAAAGAGGAGGTTAATAAAGTGGCGCAAATGGCACACAACGGATTGGCGGAGGTCATACGACCCGCCCATACGTTTTTCGATGGTGATACGGTGTTTGCCCTTGCCCTCGGTTCACGCACACAACGCATAGCCGACCTCGCCGCCAACGCATACTCAACAAGTATGATTGGCGCGGCGGCGGCTAAAGTTCTTGCACAGGCAATTCTGAGCGGCGTTCGTCACGCAAGCGACTTGCACGGAATACCCGCAACACAGTTGTAGGCAATGTTTTTCGGTTGTTTTTTATTGCTGGAGCATCACAAACAGGATAACGCCTCCCCCAATGAGCATGAATATAACGCATACAAGCACAATCATCGCAAGAGTATAACTACGCGTAGAGGACGACTCGTGAAAGTCCGGCGGTAACTCGGTTAAACGCCTATCTAGCCGTGTAGGAAACTCTCGTTTCGCGGTTAGCGTCTTCAATCCTCCTGTCGCAAGGTCCCAGGAGTGAATAGCAAAATCAATTGCGTGTTCGTATGACATCTCAGACTGCTCAGTAGCGGGTGCAGGAATCGCTGGTTTTCCAAGCATGGACGAACGAGGAAATGCAGAAGGGGTAGCAGAAGGAAAGGGCGTTTGCACAGCATTCTGCCCTCCCTGAAGTGCCGAAGAGGGTATCGAGTGAGTCGGCGAAATAATTTGTTGTCGTCGCGGAAACTGCCTGGAAGGTTGAGCATTGGATGTAGGCACGACTTCTCTCCACGGGTTGAATAGGAACCAACCGCAACTTCACTAACATATGGGGTACACACTACAAAAACATATCTCTTACGTATTGTACTCCGATGAAAGTTTTTCGCAAGTCTCCTATGACTAATGGGTTACATAGCTTACGCTACGATGCATTTTCTGAGAGATAATCCTGTACAAGTGCTAGCAGCATCGAGAGAATACGCCCTGTTGCGCCCCAGATACGGTAGGGACCGTGATCGTAGAAGTACACAGTTCGCGTCATTCCTTCACGCGACCATTGTTCGGTATGGGCGATGGCGGGGTCTGCGAGCGCGTGCAACGGTGCCAGAATCAGTTCAGCGACCTCGCTTGGCTGTAAATGTAACGTTCCCAGTCCATGTGGCAAATAGGCAACGACGGGCAGAATAAGATAGTTGCTCACAACGGTAAAAACGGGGGAAAGCACACCCAGCACAGCAACCTGTTCGGGTTCCAAACCAATTTCTTCGTGCGCCTCTCTGAGAGCCGTCATTACAGGCGAGCTATCTGCTGCATCGACGGAACCACCGGGGAAGGCAATCTCGCCGCTATGGGCGCGTAGTGTGCTGGCACGACGAATGAAAGCGAGGTAAAGCGTGTTCTCTTGCTCGAAGAGCGCAAGCAACACGGCGGACTTGCGTGCAAAAGGACGGTAGCCCTCGATAGTATCCACCAACACATCGACGCACTCTGGAGCTTCTAGGCGGTCGCGTAACGCTTGCAGGATTTTCATGGTCGCGGTTGTTTTCATGGTTCTATTGTAGCATGCACAAGACACTTGCATCACTGTGATATAATTTGACAAGCAACAGGGGAGAGATTAGCAACACGGCTGGTAATGCCTTGCAATCGTAGCCTACTTTTGGTATAATTAGAGCATCGAGTGGGGGTATGCGTATATCTAGGTGTTCTTATGTCTTGAAACAGGCTGCATACCTGCAAGTATCGTTTCGTATCATCGTTCTGTAGGGCAAGCACATGTCGAGCAGATCATCTCATACATGCAAGAGATTTTAGCAAACATCCGAAACGATGACCACCTAAGCATCCTCTCCCGATAAGCCCACGCACTGTGGCGCACTCCCCGATGTATCGGTTAGACATAGAGGTCTTCTCTCTTTCAGACGGTTCCGCATCGTATCTTAAATGGAGCGAGAACGCAATTCTATGTACAAACCGTTCTAAGAGTAAGTGCATCCAGAGGTGAGGCAAAAACCGTGGATCGAAGGGGGTTTTTTACCCATGCAGACTCAACAGCACGGAGACCTTTCGACAGAGCCAGCGGAAAATCTGAAAAGCGGGCGGGTACAGACGATGTTAGAAGAAAATAGCCTTCAGGGGCAAAACGGCAACACTCCAGCGGAAGAGGGCGAAGAACTCAACCAGAATGAGATGGAAGCGCTGCTGGCATCAACAAGCGCACCCATCAATATCAAGCGGGGCGATGTAGTCGAGGGCGTACTCGTGCGTATTGACCAGGACGAAATCCTAGTCGATATTGGCTTGAAATCAGAGGGCGTTCTCTCCACAAAAGAGTTGCCCGCGAGTGGATATGGCTCTCTGCCAGAACTCCATCTCGACGACCGCGTTCTGGTCTATGTGATTCAACCAGAAACTCAGGAAGGTCATGCCGTTCTCTCTCTCAAGAGAGCCAATACCGAGCGCCAGTGGCGCATCGCCGAAGAGCAGTATAGAAGCGGTGAACTGCTCAGAGCCAAAGTCATTGATTACAACAAGGGCGGCTTGATTGTCGATGTCGCCGGTATTCGAGGCTTTGTGCCGATTTCGCAAATCCTCAATTTGAAGCGCGAAGAGGTTGCCTCCGGTGGCGAAAACCAGGAGACGGCGGCGAAGCTTCAGAGCATGAAGGACAAAGAACTTCAGCTCAAGATTATTGAGATCAACCGCGCACGCAACCGTTTAATTCTATCCGAGCGTTTAGCTGTGCAAGAGTGGCGGCAGCGTCGGCGCGAGGAACTGCTTGACGAACTCAAGCCCGGCGAAGTCCGCAGGGGCGTTGTCAGCAATCTCGCCAACTTTGGTGCCTTTGTTGATCTGGGCGGTGCCGATGGGCTGGTTCACATCAGTCAGTTGGCATGGAGCCGCGTCAACCATCCCAGCGAGGTGCTTCACGTTGGGCAAGAGGTCGAGGTGCAGGTACTCAGTGTCGATAAGGATAAGAAGAAGATTGCGCTCTCGATTAAACGCGCAGAGGTCGATCCGTGGACGACCGTTGAGCAACGCTACACGCCTGGACAGGTCGTGACCGGTGTTGTGACCAAGATCGCACCATTTGGGGCCTTTGCTCGCATCGAAGACGGTATCGAGGGATTGATTCATCTCTCGGAGTTGACACCAGGACAGGAGCCAAAAACGGTTCTCCACGAAGGGGCACAGTTGCAACTGCGTATTCTCCGCATTGACGCTGAGCGTCGTCGCCTCGGTCTCAGTCTGCGACAGGCCGACGAAGTTGATCAGCCAGGTGAAACTCCTGCTGAAGCGACTGCGACGATGGATGTCACTGGCACCACCGAAGAGACAGCATCCGCTCCTGCTACTGAAACCGCTGCACCGACACCGACGAGCAATGAGACGGCACCATCATTGCCATCGCTGGAGGCGACAACTTCTCGTGAGGAGCAGACACAGCAAAGGCCGCGCGACACGAGGCGTGAACGCAACAACGACAACGCGAATAGGGGATTGCCAGAAGATGCTGGCGAACTCACCGCGATGGCGGAGGCGTTCCGCAACGCCCGTCGTACTAGAGAAGAAACTGACGAGCAACAACAATAAGCTTGTACATACTTTCACCATCCCTGATAAGAGCATCTTTGTCAGGGATGGTGTCTTCTCGCGTCATAAACTCCATTTTTCGCGCAATTTCCTCCCCGTTGATCTTGACGCTCTAGGGTGGGTATAGTATCATATATATATCTCACTCTAAAACGACAACTTATCAAAAAAGATATGGAGGCATCTGCAAAAGTACACCATTCTTATTACATTAGATACCTTGTACATTAACAGATGATCGCGCGGCCTCCTCCTACCCGGCACCTACGCTGAGGTAGTGTGGAGGTCGATTGTTTCTCTATAAGAGAGTATGAGTCGAGACAGTCAGTTTTCTATGTGTATGTTGGTATACTGGAAGACGGGAGGCTAGGTTGTTAACCTTGACGCACAATTCTAGGTGTTGTATGATGAAGTACGCTGTTTACCTGAGCGACAACAGAGAGGGCTTGGTTCCATCCTCTACCACTGAAAGGGGGGTGACAAACAGGTGAACGATAGAGATAGGTTTGATAAGTTTACAGAGCGTGCCAGGAAGGTCCTGAGTCTCGCCCAAGAGGAAGCGCAACGCTTCCAGCACAATTATATCGGTACAGAACATCTTCTCCTTGGCCTTGTACGCGAGGGCGAGGGTGTGGCTGCCAAAGTGTTAGCAAATCTCGGCGTCGAACTCAATAAGGTTCG
>CAXUGH010000231.1:0-8560 GCA_964250365.1 uncultured Ktedonobacteraceae bacterium | reverse complement strand
ACACCCCCACCCAAACACCCCCCCCCTACAAAAACCATCTCTCGTGTTACTCTAAAAGCGGAGCCTAAATTGCCTCTTGCATCCGTCTATGCTATACTTGCCAGCGAATATACAGGAGGAAAAATCCCATTATGGCTGAAGATACATCGTCAATGCAAAACCCTTTTATCGTCGGCGAGCGTCTCTATTTACGTCCATTGGAGCCAAGCCAGGACAATCACGCTTACTCCACATGGCTCAATGACGCCGAGGTACGCCGCTATTTCTCGGTCTATCCAACCAGTGATGCTCGTGGCAAAGAGCGTCTCGAAAATCTCTATAAGTCGTTCGGACATATTATTTTCGGCGTTGTCTTGAAAAGCGACAATACACTGATTGGCCTCGTAGGTCTCAAAGATATTAACGTGCTGAACCAGAGCGCGGAATTTTACAACATCATTGACGAGGCATACTGGGGCAAAGGCTATGGCACCGAATGCACGAAATTGATGATTACCTATGGTTTTATGGAATTGAACCTGAATCGCATTCAGACGCAGGACATGGAAGAAAACATCGGCGGTCAACGCGCCGACGAAAAAGCTGGCTTCAAATACGAAGGTACATTACGCGAAGCCATTCCTAGATTTGGCAAATTCCACAATGTCCGCGTCTACAGTATGCTCCGCAGCGAATTTCTGGAAATGAACAATCGATCATGACAACAACCGCGATTTCCGTGCAAGAGATTAGGGATGCAGAACAATGGGATGCCTTTCTCATTAGTCAACCGCGTGGGCATCTCTTACAATCCTATGAGTGGGGTGAACTCAACAAATATCTTGGGGGACGCATCTACCGTCTCGGTGCGATAGAAGACAGTCGCCTTGTGGGGGCAATGCTCTTGACCGTTGCTCCTGTGCCGCTACCAGCAAAGGTGCCAGGAGTACAGCTCAACTGGCTCTATAGCGTGCGCGGACCCACCGTCGAGCGTCCAGACTCACCAGCACTGGCAGCACTTATTTCTCATGCACATACGCTTGCGAAACGCGAACATGCGGTGGTGTTACGCGTCGAGCCGAACATCGCCGACGACGATCCCGATGAAGACCTGTGGCTGGCAGCCTATCATCGGCTTGGCTTCTCCACGAACCCAATTTCTGTACATGGTCGTCGTAGCTGGGTGCTAGACATTCGTCCCGACCTCGAAACGCTACTAGCGAATTTCAAGATGACATGGCGACAAAACGTGCGTGCCGCCGAACGCAAAGGCGTGGTGATACGCGAGGCCGAGGGCGACAAGGACTTCGATACCTACTATAACCTGCTCACTGTAACGAGCGAGCGCGATGATTTCTTCATTCATAGCAAGGACTATCACAAAGAAATTATGCGCTACTTTGCCAGCAAAGGCGACGTGGTGCTATACCTTGCCGAGCATGAAGGTGAGGCTATCGCCGCCAAAATGCTGATTCGCTTCGGCGATTGGTGCTGGGATATGTTCGGGGCATCGTCGAATGAGAAGCGCAACCTGAAACCAACCTATCTGCTGCAATATCGCTGTTTCGCGTGGGCAAAGTCGCGCGGCTGTAGCTATTTCGACTTCCGCACCATTCCCGAAATACTGGAGCAGGGGGAAGAGATGTGGGGGGTGTATGAATACAAAAAGGGCTATGGTGGCTTCTCGCGCCTGAACATGCCCACTCAGGATTACGTCTACCGCCCACTCGTCTACAATGCATGGCGCAAACTGGTCGAGATACGCCGCATCCAACGCCACGCCGAGCGCAAAAGAGTCGAGATGGAACGCGCCGCACGCGGCAAATCATCGTAGAGGAACTTCATAAACAATGCAAGCCAAGATTATAACAGACCGCCAGCAGTGGGACGATTTTGTCGTCGCCTCTGAATGCTGCAATATCACACAATCATTTGAATGGGGCGAACTTGCGCCTCATCTTGGTGCGAGCGAGGCTTTACACATTGGCGTCGTTGATGAGATAACGGGCAATTTATGCGCCGCTATGCTCGTGCTAGTGTCTAGTGCCCCAGTTATTCATCAAACCTATTTTTATGCGCCGCGTGGCCCCATTATCGACGACCCCGACTCGCCCGCCATGACCGTGCTACTGAACTATGTCAAGGCCGAGGCGCGCAAGCACAACGCCTTCATGCTCAAGGTCGAGCCAAGCATCTTCGCCGATAACACGTATTGGTCTAATGCTCTGCAAAAACGCGGCTTTCGCTCCAATCCGTTCGCAACGCATATTCGCCACGAGTGGGTGTTAGACCTGCGACCCGACGAGAAGACGATTCTTGCTGGCATGAAAGAGAAGTGGCGTTACAACATTCGTCTTGCAGGACGCAAAGGTATCGTCGTGCGGCGCGGCGAAGGACAAGCTGATCTCGATACGTTCTATCGCATCTACGAGACCACGAGCGAACGCGATCAGTTCTTCATTCACGATAAATCGCACTACGAGGATATCATGCGCCTCTTCAGCGAAGGCGACCGCGTAGCTCTCTTTCTCGCGGAATACGAGGGGAAGGCCATCGCGGGTACTATCGTGTTGCGTCTCGGACATTGGAGCTGGTACATGTTCGGTGCCTCCTCCAACGAGGAGCGCGAACGCATGCCCAACCATCTCTTACAGTGGACGGGCATGCAATGGGCGAAGTCGCACGATTGCTGGTATTACAATTTTCGCGGCATTCCCGATATTCTGGAAGAGGGTCAGGAGCTATGGGGCGTCTACGTCTTCAAACGCGGCTTCGGTGGCTTTCCCATGCGCTCTCTTGAGACGCACGATCTCGTCTATCAGCCCCTCGTCTATCAAGCGTACAGACGTTTGTTAGATGTGAAGCGCTGGCGCGACGAGCGGCGCTATAAAAAGGTTTTGGTGAAATAAACAAGACAAGCATAACAGCGGCTCTGCCGCTGTTATGCTTGTCTTGTTTATTTCACTCGTTCAATCTCGCTCTTGAGCGCGATAAGCGAGTCGTTGAGTTGTCGCACCTGCTCTTGCATCGCCTCGGTCTTTTTCTGCTCAGCGCGAACGAAGCGAGTATAGGGCGCGATAGACTCCTGTACACGTATCAGGGCGTTGTTCAATTCTTTCTTGAACTGCTCCTGCATGGATGCATGCAGGCGCGTGCGAAGCTCTTCCATTTTGGCGTTGAAGTCTTCTTTGGCGCGTTTGCGACGTGCGGGAATGATGTAGAGACCGAGGCCAAGTAGCGCAATACCAGCAAGAATGCCCGTAATGTCAGCGGCAACGGCTGTACCTGCAAAGGCGACGATAGCGGCTCCCAGACCAATGCCGCCCGCACCTGCTACTGCTGCCTGAGCCACTGCGCTACGCATGTTCTGTGATAGCTCGATGGCTTCTGCTTGCTGATCGTAGGTCTGCACAACGCTTGCCGCCGTCCGTGCCACTGATTGCAGGAGAGTACGACGGTTATAGTCGAACTGGCGTGTGACGGAGCCGATCATCTCGTCGTCGCGGCGCACACTCACCTGTCGGCGCCGGTCAAGGTATTCCATTACGTCTTGCCACAGGCGATGCTCATTTTGCACCAGCCAGTCGATGAGGTCTTGTACCGCGTGGTCGATGCGAGCCGCGCTATCGCCGATTACGTCGCGGTCAAACTCTTCACGGATGCGCTCACCCTGTACGAGATCGAAGATTCGCCCCAGGCGAATCGTTTCATCAAAGAAGCGATCACCACGATTTCGCATGTCGAGAATGATGTTCTCGATTTCGCTCAAGCGATGGATAAAATCTCTCTCCATGTCTTCACGGTAGAGATGTAACTGCTCCTCTATCGAACTGACCGTGCGAGCATCCTCTGCCAGTAGGTCGGCGCGTTGTTGCACAAAGGAATCGGTCTCGCTTAGCAAACGTTGCATCACACCAAGCGGGCTGAGTAACTTGAGGCGAATACGCTCAGCTTCATCCAGTGTGGTAAACAGATAGTCTTCGAGCTTGCCAAAGCGACTACTTTCCCACAGCCCCATTGCGTCATGTCCAACGGCACCACGAGCGCGTTGTGCAAGCAAAGCAGAAACTGGAAAGATTTCGGGTTGAAAGCCCAGCAAGTTCTTACAGTTGTCGCGTACAAACGTGAGCACCTCTTCAAGCGCGGCAGGAGTACGTAGCATGTCGATCTTGTTGACGATGACGATAACTTTCTTGCCCCAGGTACGAATGCGCTCCATAAACATGCGCTCGCTTTGTGTGAAGGGGCGGTCAACCGAGGTAATGAAGAGAATAAGGTCGCTGCGCGGCACGAACTCTTCCGTCAAGCGTTCGTGTTCGCGTAGTACCGCATTGACGCCAGGAGTATCGACGATGCTGATATCGCGCAGAAACTCAGCGGAGTTATCTATTTCCAGCACGTTCTGCTCGACCTGATGCTGCGCGTTCTGCTCGCCATAGCGCACAATCGTCACCTGATGTGTCGTCGGAATCACGCCCTCTTCCAACGCATCATTATGTAGGAGCGCGTTAATACAGGCCGATTTTCCCGCATTGAACTCGCCCACAACGACCAGCAGAAACAGGTCGTCTAGGGCGTTCGTCACTTGTCGGAGCGTAGTCGCGTAGGCGTCTGCCCCCTCGAATCCAACGAGAGACGCCTGTAGCTGACTTGCGATACGTCGTTCCTCTTGCAATAAGCGGCGTTGCTGATTTTGTAGAATGGCCTGTGTCATGGTTTGCCTTCACTCTTTCTTGACTATGATTATAATACGTAAAAAAGCGAGTAAAAGCAACGCTTTCCATTCTCATTTAGAAATCATGATTGTTTTTAATCAATGAATTATGTCTCCTACACCTTCACCTTATCTCCCATGCGTGTAATCGTGCCATTCCTATCAGCATTGGCAACAACCTCTCTCGCCTTCACGCGAGTCTGATGTCGTGCCTCGATTCTTTTGCGCCATTGGTCGCCTAGCTTCATCCCTGGTCGCTCTATAAATGCATAGTAGAGGATACAGAAAGGGATAATGGCGACACAGAGCCAGACCCAGTACAGTCCGTAGGTCACGAAACGGTTTGTGTGAGGGAGAAGCGGTTGTACTCGTGCTTGATAGAGAACGATCAGTGGTAGATGCCAAATGTAGAGGCTGTATGAAATGAGGCCAATCCAGCGCAACGGCATCCAGTTAAATGGACGTTGTAGTTCCTTTGAGCCGAAAAGTATTGCCATGATGCAACAACCATAGCCGATGGCAAGCACCATTTCGCTCAGCCAGTTAAAAAACGGCATAATAGGTTGGAGCATAGGCCATGCAGGAGTTGGGACATTTGCCTGAAAATGCCAGATGGCGGAGAACACGAGAATGACGATGCCGGTCCGCCACAGCCAGATACTCAAGCGGCGCAATGTTTGTACAAAGGAGTGTTCGGGCGGTAAGCTCTGTGCGTGAATGTAGATCAACGCTCCTAGCATTCCTACCGCGAAATCTTCGATATACTTGCCTGTACTTCCATAAGTGAAAAACAGTATGATATTGAGAACATTACGTGGGACAAGAAATGTTGCAGTTGGATTTCCCTGAAAGTAGATTCCCAGGTAGCGTACAAACAATCCTATGCTGATAATGCCGAGAAGACATACTGTCACTACACGAAAGCGCAATACAAGTGGCACTCTCTTGACGAGTAGCAGTAGGCCAAGCATAAGAAGTGGCAAAATCATGTAGAACTGCCATTCAACGGCTAACGTCCAATATGGTCCATTGATTTGGCGAAATGTGTTTTGTGAAGAGTCCATGAAGAATGTTAAGAAGAGAAGAAGATTGTGAAAATTGGCTGGTTGAAGATATTGTGGCGCACTGAAATAGATCAAAAGAAACAGCGAGAGATAATAGCCTGGGATAATTCGTAGGGCGCGGCGTATATAAAATGAGCGAGCAAGGGGCTTACGACCATTAAATAGCAATGCTTTGGCATAGGGCAAAAAGAGCAGAAAGCCAGAGAGGACAAAGAAGAGCGTCACTCCTGTACCACCTGCAATTGCGATGGATGAGGCCATAGGATTTTTATGCCAGTCCCAGATAGTCTTATAGTTCTGATTTGTCCAGTCGATATGAAACGAAACCACGAAGAGAATTGCGAATGCTCTCACCCCGTCTAGCACTGCAATAGTATTCTTCTGCTTATTATACTTGTGTTCTTCAAATATTTCATTGAGCCAATCATATATCCACGAAACAAGTTTTTTCATACAGATGGTTTCTTTCAAATAGATGTTTTAACTGTGATTGCATTGTACCTGTTTGAACATATTATTGCAAAGAGTAGGTGTCTACATAGTCCGTCTGGATTGCTCATTCGCCAAAGGCGAATGAGCAATCCAGACGGACTATGTATACTATTTTATGCTCGTTCAAGCATTGAGTCGTATTTTTCGTCGTAGGGCATCATCTTGCCTTCGGGCATCATGAGCATCGTATTCGGCTTGAAATGTCGCACAAATTCGATATCGTGTGTGACGGCAATAATGGTGCCGTTGTAGCTACCGAGTGCCTCGCCAATGATGGTGCGCGATGTGGCGTCGAGGTTGGTGGTAGGCTCGTCGAGTACCAACAGATTAGGTCCGTCGAGAACCATTTTTGCTAGCGCGAGACGCGTCTTTTCACCACCGCTGAGTGTGCCAATCTTTTGATACACACGATCTCCATTAAAGAGGAAACGTCCCAGCACGCTGCGAACTCGCTTACTATTTTCAGGTAGTACTTCTGTCGCCTCGTCCAGCACCGTAGTCTCATAATCCAGTCCCTCGTTTTCCTGCGCGTAGTAGCCGATGCGTACACGGTCCCCTATCGTCACCTTCCCAGAGTTGAGCGGAGTATAGCCAAGCAGAGTACGGAGCAGCGTAGTTTTACCTGCACCGTTGAGGCCAACAATCACGAGCCGTTGCCCGCGTTCGATCTGAAAGCTGATATCGTCCAGAATGACTTTTTTATCATAGCGTTTGTGCAGAGAGTCGGCACGTACCACCTGCTGACTGCTGGGCAAGCGTATTGGAAAATCAATCTTGATCTTGCGGCTCGTCTGCGGTAGCTGTGGTTGACTGGCTTCCAGAACGGCGACGCGCTTGTCCATTGCGATACGCTGGCTTACGCGAGTTGCGCCGAACCCGCGCAGTTTCTCCGAGGTCTTACGTAGACGTGCGATTTCACGGTCTTGCTGCGCCTTTGTGCGCTCCATCAGTGCCAGCGCATCGCCCGTTGCGGTCAAGTAGTTCGAGTAGGTCCCGCGATACTCCTCTAGCTTGTGCGTGAACTCGTTCAGGCGCAGAACCTTGTTGATGCTGCGATCAAGCAGGTCCAGGTCGTGCGAGATGATGAGCAGCGCACCGCTATAGCTATCGAGGAAGTCCATCAACCACGCCGTCGCCTCAACATCCAGGAAGTTTGTCGGCTCGTCGAGTAGCAAGAGTTCAGGTGCCTGAAAGAGCAAGCGTACAAGCGCAAGCTTCGTCTTCTGCCCACCACTGAGCGTCGAGACATGGCGTTCAAGCGTGACGCCTCCTATTTTGAGACCCGCGATAAGCTGTTCGATGCGAGCGTCGGCATCATAATAGCCTAGTCTATCGAGGGCATCTTGTGCATCAGCGAAGCGTTCCAACAATGTTGGTAGATTGCCGTTTTGCGCCTCGGCAATCTTGAGCGAAAGCATTTCATAGTCCGCTACCGCCTTATCAAGTCCCGTACTAGTAAAGATGAAGTCGCGCACCGTACTACCCTCAGAAACGGGCGTCTCGTGCGCGATATCCTGCGAAAGATAGCCGTAGGTGCGAGGGCGTGACACGTTGCCACCTTCGGAATCCTGAACGCCAGCGACGATCTTGAGCAGCGAACTTTTGCCCGCACCATTCACGCCGATGAGTCCAGCTTTTTCCCCAGGAGCGACGGTAAACGAAACATTATCTAAGATGAGACGCGGCCCATACGAGAGCCGTATGCGATTAACCTGTAACATGTAACATATATCCTTTAACGTGTGCTTTGCATAAGTAAGTGAATAAAAGACAGCAGAGAAAATTGTGCGGAATTGCTGGCAAACTCTCGCACATGGGAAGTGTTGGAAAGCACACGGTGTCGCAAAAAAGCACAGCACAGCTCACATGTGAGAGTGTTGAATGTGGCGACACGCCATGAAAAGCAGAGTCAAACAGAGGAAGGAGAAAACACGGAGATGCTAAAACCGACGTTGGATAAACTTCATTTATTTAATAAGCGAAGTTCTGCGTCGTATAGTGCCATTTCCTGCCGCACAAGCTCCGGCGGAGTCGCTCATGCGGCGGTGTGAATTGTGAGCAGTAGTGCCCGTTTCATTTTTATCTCTTCCCTGCTTTATAATAGTATAATTCCAGTTGAATCGTACCATTCTGTTAGGGATGTGTCAAGTGGGCAAGAAGCTGTAAGATGGCATGACAGGGCTTGCGTGTCATGCCATCTTACAGCTTCATTTAACTCTATTTTTTTCTTTGCGTGTTGCATCAGCAATGAGTTCTAGTACCTCTTGGGGGTGAGAAAGCGGAGAGATATGGCTTGAAGCAACCTCACGAG
>CAXUGH010000230.1:0-8634 GCA_964250365.1 uncultured Ktedonobacteraceae bacterium | reverse complement strand
AACGCCTGATGCGCGAAGGATTACGCATCATCCTGGAAGATGTAACGGACATCGAGATTATTGGAGAGGCTGAAAATGGTCTCGGCGCGATACAACTGGCTGAGAAGCTGCTGCCCGATGTGATGCTAATGGATATTCGCATGCCTGTGCTTGACGGTATCGAGGCAACCGAGCACATCAGCAAGCAGGTTGTACCAAAACCGCACATTCTACTCTTAACCACGTTCGATACACCAGAATTAGTTGTAGAAGGAATGCGTGCAGGAGCGGCAGGATATCTACTCAAGGATTGTAGTTCCGAGGAACTGTGTAGTGCAGTGCGAACGGTTGCGCGTGGGCAGGTACTCCTACAAGCGTCCAGCTTCGCACAGCTTCTAGCTGGCTTTCATGCTCAGAAGGCGGAGGCTTCCCAAACTACCTCGTCTTCGACGGAGATAGAAAAGATGGGTTTGACGGCACGAGAATTAGAGGTTGTGCGCTTGATTGCTCAGGGGCACAGCAATACGGAGATCGCGACAGAACTTGTCGTAAGCGATGCAACCGTCAAGACGCATATCAATCACATCTTCTCTAAGCTAGGGGCGCGTGACCGTTCGCAAGTAATCGTCAAGGCACGTCAATTAGGATTAGCTTGATTGCAAGTTCTCATGACAGGGGCAGAGCTGCTGTCACTACTATATCCCTTTACACCGCTTACGCGTCTATAGTAGTGACAGCAGCTCTGCCCCTGTCATGACCCTGATTGCGCCAATACTTCTGTTACTATCGTTATTACGGCTTCATCTTGCTCCTCAAAGATTGTACGGGGATCGAGTAGTAGAGTGTCGCGCTGGATACGCACGATAAGCGGCGTGGGGCGTTGACGCAATTTCTGTGCAAGTTCGTCTAAGGGAATGCTCGTGTTGCTGGCGTCGAGTGCGACCAGCGTTGTTGGCAGCGTTTCTCCCGGTAGCGAGCCACCGCCGATAGTAGACTTTCCAGGTTGAAGGTGCGCCGCGATACTGTTCTCTTGCAGCCGCGCCACCCACGATGCCGCTCGCGTATGAATGTGTTCGGGCTTAGCGGAAATCATGCGCCAGATAGGAATGTGCGTTTCGGCCTGACCGCGCTGATAGTGACGCAGTGTCGCTTCGAGGGCGGCAAGCGTCATTTTGTCGATACGTACCGCTCGCATCAACGGATTTTTCGCCAATCGTGCAATGACCTCAGCTTTGCCCAAAAGAATACCAGCCTGTGGACCACCAAGTAATTTGTCGCCAGAGAAGCATATCACGTCGGCACCTGCCGCAATGCTCTCCTGCGGCGTCGGCTCATGCGTCAAACCATAGCGTTCGCTGTTAAGTAGACAGCCACTACCAAGATCGTTCATAAGTAACAGACCATGCTGGTGTGCAAGCGCGGCAAGTTCGCTTAACGGAGTTGACTGGGTGAAGCCCGTAATCAGAAAGTTACTGGGATGAACCGCTAGGAGCAGGGCGGTGCGTTCTGTAAGCGCGTCAACATAGTCTTTAAGGCGGGTACGATTGGTCGTGCCGACCTCGACAAGTTGGCAACCGCTCTGGCGCATTACATCGGGTACACGGAAACCACCACCAATCTCGACCAGTTGACCGCGCGAAATCACCACCTCACGTCCAGCCGCAAGCGTACTCAAACTTAGAAGGACGGCGGCGGCGGTATTGTTTGTCACAAGTGCGGCTTCTGCCCCTGTAAGTTCACGCAATAGAGCCTCGACATGCACATGACGTGAGCCACGTTCGCCAGCGTCAAGGTCGTATTCGAGATTTGAATAGCCACCAGACACCTGTTGTACCGCCTGTAGTGCCTCGTAGCTAAGGGGTGCGCGACCAAGATTTGTATTGATGATGACGCCAGTCGCATTAAGAACAGGACGCAGATGCAGCTGTTGCTCGACGAATAACTGTTGTTCGGCATTCGCAAGTAGTTCTTCGTAGGAAGGACAGTTCGCGCCAGCGAGAATATTGCTGCGTGCGAGGGCGATACTGGCACGAACAGCGCGTGTCACGAGCGGCAACGAGAAGCGCGAGCTGAGTTGCTGGCCTGCTGGAGACTGTAGCAGTTCATCGACCGAGGGCAAGAGACGGAGTTGGTTGGCATTTCCGGTCATAGCCCGTCTCTTTCTTAGTGTAGCGAATAGTACATCGTGATGGCAAGGCTATTCGCTATCTTGCTCATGATGGCACGTAGGTCTGCATCGTTGAGCTTACAGATAGCATACTGATCGGCAAGGAGCGAACGCAGAATGGGATACATCAACTCCGTCTTGACCAGACTATCGGTATCGAACAGGGGATAGTCTCGTTTGAGGAGGAGATGGTGATAGGGTCGCAGCTTGCCGCGATACGAGGTCAAGGCGACGACATTGACCGCTCCCGCATGGCGACAAAACGGATCACCCGAAACTACGAGAGCAGGGTGCCAGTCCAGGATGCGTTTCTCTTCTATTCCTGGCGGCAGTGATGGGTAGCCGAAGTTTACCCAATACACCATGCCAAACTGCACAGGCGTCTGGTACGTCAGTGCATCCGGTGTTAGGTCGGGTGGATGAGGCATGGTCTACAACATATCTATCTTCTAACTAAATTTACGAACGAGCGTAGGCAACGGAGGCGTAGGTATGAGCTTCAGCTACCTCAAGTTGTGCATGGAAACAGGCAGTGGCAAGCGACCAAGAGTGTGCAACAAGGCTGAGTCTGTCTTCACGTTCGTCCTGACTCTCTTCTTGCAGCGCAACAGCGATAAGTTCCATGTCACGATGATACTGCTCACGAAGGAGGGAAGAACGATTGAAGTCGTAATCTGTTGCCATAATCAAGCTACCTCTTTATTCCTAGTGCGTGTGTTTCAAAACCGATACATATTCAGGTTGGCTGGCCTTATAACGAGCTAGCAAAAACGAGCCAGCAATTCAGCGCAAAAGCAACCAGCAATTCTCAGTACGAAAGGGTGAGGTGTTTTTCTCCAACGAAAGAGATTATACCAGCAAATTGCATAAGAAGCAATGCTTTTGACTCTCATTTTTACGGATGTTTGTCGGCGTGCAATATTTATGTGTCTATTGTAGCATAGAAGAAAATAGAGCGGCTTGTATTTCCTTCTGTACTAGGAGAAATGGGTCTGTATAATGATGAGTGGACATGACAGGGGCAGAGCCGCTGTCACTACTATATCCCGTCATGCCGCTACGCGACTTCTAAATTACCCTGAAATTAGTCAGCAAACCCTTTACAACATTACCACAGTATGCTATCATAGTTTCGTTCCTGGGGGTGTAGCTCAGCTGGGAGAGCGCGGCAATCGCACTGCCGAGGTCAGGAGTTCGATCCTCCTCATCTCCACTCATATCCTCTATGCGGTTTTAGGGAACGTAGGGGCCTGATAAATCAGGCCCACGCACGAGCGTAGCAATGTGCGTGCCTTGCAAATCGCAAAGAGATATGTTATAGTAAGTTCTACAAAACATAATGCGACGAGCAGGAGTAGTAGGCTTCGCTCCTATACGAGAGCAGAGAGTAGCCGTTCGGTGCAAGGCTACATGGATAGGATACGATACCGAACTCGCCTGTGAGCTTCATATGTGAGAGTGTCCCGGTGGGAAAGACATTTTCGCTCGGACATTTTAGCATCTGTCGGGACGCCCGTTACAGCGTACAACGAGAGCATACCACGCATACAACAGGATGTACCCTTTCTCTTGGGCCTGTAGCGCAGCTGGGAGAGCGCATCCATGGCATGGATGAGGTCAGGGGTTCGAGCCCCCTCAGGTCCACTCAGCCTATCCTGATGTGTACGGTATGAATCAGGGTGGAACCACGGAATAGCCTTTCGTCCCTATGCGGACGAAAGGCTTTTTTTGTTGGAACATTATGTATATCTGTTGCGGTTATTTCTTGTTGTCCCTTGTATATTCTATTCAAAGACAGCAACAGAGTGAGGAGAGATTTGTTATGATTACACGGACTCGATACAATCCGAAAGAGATCGAGGGCAAGTGGCAGGCACAATGGGAGGCCGAGCGCATTTATGACGCGCCCGACGACTCGCCCAAACCCAAGTTCTATAATCTGGCTATGCTGCCCTATCCCTCCGGCGACCTGCACATGGGGCACTGGTACCACTATTCGTCGGCGGATGCCTACGGTCGCTTCATAGCGATGCGCGGCTATAACGTGATGCAACCTATGGGCTTCGATGCCTTTGGTCTGCCAGCAGAGAACGCTGCTATCAAGCGCGGCGTTCAGGCACGCGACTGGACGTTGAGCAACATCGACAATATGCGGAAGCAACTGCGCGTGATGGGGGCACGTTGGGATTGGCCTCGTGAAATCGTGAGTTGCATGCCCGATTACTATAAATGGACGCAATGGCTGTTCCTGGAATTCTACAAGCATGGTCTGGCCTATCGCACGAAGGCACCCGCGAACTGGTGCCCTCACTGCAACACCACACTGGCGAACGAGCAGGTGCTGGCGAACGGCACTTGCGAACGCTGCGGTACAGTTGTCGTTCGCAAAGAGATCGACCAATGGCTGCTGAAAATTTCTCAATATGCCGAGGAACTGCTGCACTTTAAGGATATCGAGTGGCCTGAAAAGACCATAACGATGCAACAAAACTGGATCGGACGTAGCGAAGGTGCGGAAATCCGTTTCATCGCCGAGATCGATGGTAAGCAAGAGACGATTCCGGTCTTTACAACACGACCTGATACCATCTTTGGCGCAACCTTCTTTGTGCTGGCACCCGAACATCCGTGGGTCGAGAGAATCACGACGCCAGAGCAGAAGGGCGCGGTTGACGCTTACGTTGAACATGCACAACACATGACCGAGATCGAGCGCATGAGTACCGAGAAGGAGAAAACGGGTGTCTTCACGGGCGGCTATGTCACCAATCCGTTGAACAACGAGAGAATTCCCGTCTGGATCGCCGACTACGTGCTGATGAGCTATGGCGTTGGTGCAATCATGGGCGTACCCGCACACGATCAGCGCGACTTCGAGTTTGCGCGTAAGTTCGGCATCGAGATTCGTGAGGTAATTCGTGCCGAGGGCGAAGAGCCAAGCGATCCAGCGACTTGGACCGAGGCGCACGAAAATCTGGGTGTGCTGGTCAACTCTGGTCAATTCGACGGCACGCCGGATACCGAGGCCATTCAGCGCGTCACCCAGTATATCGAGGAGCAGGGCATTGGCAAGTTTACGGTGACGTATCGTCTGCGCGACTGGCTGATTAGTCGGCAACGCTACTGGGGTGCGCCGATTCCAATCGTCTACTGTCCAAAGGATGGTACGGTACCAGTGCCAGTGGAGCAACTGCCCGTACATCTGCCGGAGCATGTGCAGTTCAAGTCAACGGGCGAGTCTCCGCTGCGCTACGAGGAAGATTTCCTGAATACAACCTGTCCCGTTTGCGGTGGTCCTGCAACGCGTGAAGTAGATACGATGGATACGTTCATGGATTCTTCGTGGTACTTTCTGCGCTACGCCGACTCACATAATAGCGAGCAGGCGTGGAGTACCGAGGCGATGAAACGCTGGCTGCCTGTCGATCAGTACACAGGCGGTATCGAGCATGCTATTCTGCATCTGCTGTACTCGCGCTTCTTCATCAAGGCTCTGCGCGACATGGGGCACCTGAACTTTGACGAGCCGTTCACACGGTTGTATCATCAGGGTATGATTCTGGGATCGGATGGGCAGAAGATGTCGAAGTCACGCGGCAATGTGGAAGCACCCGACATGTACGTAGAAAAGTACAGCGTTGACGCGGTGCGTTGCTACATGATGTTCATTGGACCGTTCGATGCGGGCGGTGTGTTTAGAGCCGAGAACCTGGAAGGCGTGTGGCGTTTCCTGAACCGCTTCTGGAACGTCGTTTCGGAGGGCTGGGTTGCGGGTAATGTCGATACGCAGGAGACCGCCGAGAGCAGAGCCATCGAGCAACTGCGCCACAAAACCATCAAGCGTGTTACCGATGACATCAGTCACTTCCGCTTCAATACAGCACTGGCTGCGCTGATGGAGTGCAATAACACGCTGATTAAGCAACAGAATGAGCCTGTGGCACGCAGTGCCGCGTATCGTACAACGCTGGAGACAATGATGCAACTGCTGGCACCAATGGCTCCGCACATTACCGAGGAACTGTGGCACATCACAGGTCATACGAATAGTATCCACACGTCGGACTGGACTGAATATGACGAGGCAAAGACGCAGGACACTACGTTCACATTGGTTGTACAGGTCAACGGCAAGGTGCGCGAGCGCGTCGAAGTTCCCGCTACTATCAGCGAGGACGAGGTGCGTAAGATCGCCCTGACCAACGAACGAGTTGCGTCATTCATTGGCGACTCAACTGTGCAAAAGGTGATCTACATTCCTGGTCGCTTAGTAAATATCGTCGTGCGAAACTGATAGATGGCAACAAAAAATATTGGATTGCGGTACCGCAATCCAATATTTTTTGTTGCCATCTATCAGTTGCTTAGAATTTGATGAGAGTTTTACATATTGCACGAATTCCGCACGATTTTTGACAACAGAAGCCGAAACAAGTGGAACTACTAAGCGAATTTCAACGTATATAGCGTTAGATAGTTTGTATGTGTAGCCCAACAGGGCAAAAGTTAGTGACATATTTCACATCTAAACTGTCGCATGGAACATAGTATTTGCAACCAGTTCCGCTTACACTGTGCATGTAGAGAATAAGTAGATAGGCTGAGGTAGACGTAAGATATGCAGAGTGTAGAATTTGATATTTGAAAATAGACTAAGCCGAACGTCTTTATAAGAGGGATAGTCGGTGAAATGGAAACGTAAAGGCGGAACAATGGGGGCAGGAAGTGGTGGAACGCTTGCTATGAAAAGCAGGCGGAAGGACAGAATAATGAATACACAACCTCTTGAATTGGCAACAGACGTAATTGTAGATACGGCAACAGAAACTAGTGTATTGACGCAGTATGGCTTTACCTCCGATGAGATCGTTTCTTTGCTCTGGCTGCGCCAATGGTATCAAAATGGTGGTAGTGATCGCGTTGAGATCGTGCGGCGGCTTGAATTTCTCAGGCTCCTCATGCTCAACGGTAAAATAGAGATGTAATTCAACAAACAAAAAACTCTCTCGCATTCTGCGAGAGAGTTTTTTGTTTGTTGAATTACACACTATGGAAGTTTTTTACGCGTGTTTCGTATTGTTGGAGGAACCAGTATTGGGAGGCCGCCGCTAACTTTGTTTTTAGGGGGACGCTGGCTCGTTTCGTGAACACGTTGTAGTCATTGATAGAGATACGATCTAGAATGCCGCGATACAGCACAGCACTCAGTCGAACGGCTAAGCGACAATCGGGGCTGAGTAGCGGAATGCCTAGTTGTGAGCGTTGATAGTAGTCGTCGGCACGCGCCATTTGAAAACGCACCAGTTCGCAGAAGGCATCATTGACCACACCAGCCATCAGGTCTTGCTCTGTATAGCCGAAGCGTTGCATCTCCTCCTGTGGCAGATAGATACGGTTGCGGCGTGCATCCTCGCCAATGTCGCGTAGAATGTTTGTCAATTGCAGAGCAACACCAAGATCAACGGCATGTTGCAGAGCAGCTTCGTCTTGATACCCAAAAATGGGACTGGTCAGCAAACCAATCGTACCCGCCACTCGATAGCAGTAGGGATACAATTCATCGAAGTTCTGGTAGCGATTGATGTTCAGATCCATCTCAACACCGTCCAGCAAGTCCAACACAGGCGCAAGCGGTACGGGGTAGGAGTCTAACAGATCACACCACGCAACCTGCACGGGGTTGCTTTCGTCGATGGCACTGCCACGCTTATAGACATCCTCAAGAGTGATACGCCAAAAATCGAGTTCGCGTTTCGGGTCGCTAGCACCTGAAAGATGTCCCGCCTGTGGCGTATCGGGATGCATCTCCTCATCTACAATGTCGTCAACGATGCGACAGAGAGCGTACACGGCCCAGACCGCTCGCCGCTTGGGTTGTGGCAAAAAGACAGACCCCCAATAGAATGTCTTCGACGCCCGTTGCGTCACCCGCCGACAGTAGTCATAGGCTTCTATCACCCGGTCCTGTCGCATATCTTCATGTCTCCTAGCATTACAAAGTAGAATAAAACAAGGGCATATCAAAGTAGACACGTATGCCAAAGGGATGTTCGTCTCAGGAAGAGATATATGCCTTCTACTAATGAAGACGCATCAAATAAGAAATATCGGTAATATTTTTAAGCGTACTTGCAAGAGTGCTACTTTATTCTCTCCCCCGTTTGTGACATGACACATCACGATTTTTTCGTAGAGACTCGATTTATCGCGTCCGAAGCCCATTTATCGGTGATAAACCGAATACGATAAATGCATCATAGACGACAAATCTCGTCCCTATGAAAACCTATCTTATAATAAGAAACGTCATGACTCCCCGAAAAAATGATAATGAGGCAAAGAATACGTTAAAGCACATCCGTATTATACGGTATCGTGGAAAAGGCGATGTGGGGAAAAACTTTGTAGACACTGTGTTGATTTTAAAGCGGGATAAATCAAAAAAATTTGAATTTTTAGGGTGGCAAAAGAAACACAATATATAATTA
>CAXUGH010000229.1:0-8654 GCA_964250365.1 uncultured Ktedonobacteraceae bacterium | reverse complement strand
TCTCCAAAAACATCGAGCAGTTCGCTGAGATGCTCGATAATCAGGTCTGGCATGATATCCTCTGGAATAGGACGACCGCGCTTTTGTTCGCGCAATCGTGATAATTCAAAGAGTCGTTGCCTTAGTAACTGTTGGCTCAGCTCTTCTTGCCCCTGTTCCTCTCTTATTTGTGCAAACACACGCGGATTAGGCTTCCACACTGCCGCCATATGAAGCCTTTTCGCACCAACAACATCTGCTCCCAGCGAATCACCCACCATTACTGCCTCTTCGGGCTGGACATTGAGGGCTTCGAGAGCGTACATGAAGATTTTCGCGTTGGGTTTGCGTATACCAAGATCGACAGAAATAGCGACGTTACGTTCCTCAAAATAATCGAGCAAGCCAATTTTTTCCATTTCTTTGATGAAGAGAGGACCACCGTAGGAGCGATTGGTGACAACTCCCAGGAGAAAGCCGCGCCGTTTCAATTCAGCAAGTGTGGAAAGCGCACCATCGAAGAGTACGCGTCCCTCAAAAGAGCGAATACGCGAAGCCTCGAATATCTCTGCACCAACTTTGCGGTCCAGAGGCGGAAATCCAAGTTGCTGCAATGCCTCCACAACACCCTGTGCGAAATCTGGCTCAATATCAACGTTCAGCAAATACATTTCATAGATGCGTTTATCTATAGCTTCCGCAATTTGTGTACCTAACGTAAGCTCGTCTATAGAAGGAAAATTCTGAAGGTTGACGTGTCTATGAAGAATAGCGAGAACCTGTTGTTGAACAGCCTGTTTCTGTGTGGGTAGAGAGGCATTTTCTTTATACGTCCAGAGAGTGGAGCCGAGGTCAAAGAGAATACAACGAAGAGTGCGCCCTGCAAGTGCTGGCACAGAGTGTTGCGACACGAAACATCTCCTTAATGAGCATCTCTGACAAGAAACAAAGAAATAGCCATGTGACAGGGCTAGCCCTGTCACATGGCTATTTCTTTGTTTCTTATCTCATGACATCTTCTTCGCTGCCGAGAACCTCGTCAACGAGACCGTACTCCACTGCCTGAGGAGCAGTGAGGTAGTAGTTGCGGTCGGAGTCCTGAGTGATACGCTCGACAGACTGTCCAGTGTGCTTGGCGAGAATATCGGTCAAGCTGCGGCGCAAGCGCAAGACTTCGCGTGCGGTGATCTCGATATCAGTTGCCTGACCTTCGGCACCACCGAGTGGCTGGTGAATCAGCACCGTCGAATTGGGCAGCGCATAGCGTTTGCCCTTCTCACCGGCAGCCAACAGAATGGCACCCATACTCATTGCCATGCCCATGCAGACGGTTGAAACGTCTGGGCGTAGCCACTGCATGGTGTCATAGATGGCAAGGCCAGCGTAGATCACGCCACCAGGGGAGTTGATATACATGTTGATGTCTTTGCTTGCATCCTCGCTCTGGAGGTACAGCAACTGTGCGACAACGCTGTTGGCGACATTATCATCAATGGGGGTACCAATGAAGATGATGCGCTCTCGCAGCAAGCGCGAATACAGGTCCCAGGAACGCTCACCGCGTGGCGTTGACTCGACAACAGCAGGGATCATTCCTCTGGGTTCGAGGAACTCTCGTGATTCCTTGATCCATTTTGGATCTTTTGGATTGAATATGCTGCTCATCTTTGCTCCTTTTTATCATTCACGGGTCTTTATCCACTTGTAAGTGGAAGAACTAGATTACCGAAAAACTCTGTGCAGAGGTCACTCCTTAGAAAAGGAATATGTACTGTTATGATAGCACTTGCAAGAAACAAACGCAAGCAGAAAAAAGAAAGAGTGCTAACATGCTTCATAATGCAGAAAAAAACAAAGTTTTTTTCTGCATTATGAAGCATGTTAGACGGCGAGGGTTGCCTCTTGACGGGCTGCGGCCTCCTCATGCTCTTGTGGAGTGGTTGGTTGAGCAACAGTTGTCGTGGGTCGGCGTCTTGCGCTACGGTAGCGCACAAAGAACGTAGCGACGATAGAGACAATGGTTAGTCCGACGCTCAAGCGGAAGGCATCCTGCATGGCGAGAACGGTTGCTTGTAGCGTGAGCAGACCGCTAATCTCTTGTAGTGCCGCTGAATATGCAGCACCAACTGATGCACCGTGCAAGACGAAGAGTGCTTGCAAGCGCGGTACGAGCTGCCCTAGTGGTGAAGCTGGTGTCACAAGCTCTGCGAGATGACCGTAGTGAATACTTGTCTGACTCTGCACTAGGGTTGCTATGACCGCTACTGCCAGCGAACTTATGACGAAGCGTAAGGTTGTATTGACTGCGGTTGCTTGCGACAGCATGCGTGGCTTAATTTCCGATAGTGCCGAGACGGACAGTGGCTGGAAACAGAAGCCGAGTCCGAAACTACGAATAATCAACCAGAATTGTAGCGTGCCATAAGGCGTGCTAGAACTTATGAATGTTAACTGCCACAACCCGAACGCAAGAATGAGCAGACCAGGAATAACGACGCCTCGCACGCCGATTCGGTCTACCAGTCGCCCACCTATTACAGACGATACCATAGACGCGAAAGCCTGTGGTAGCAGTAGTAGACCAGCTTGATAGGCTGAGAGGCCGCGTAGGTCTTGCAGGTAAATTGGAACTACGAATAGACCACCGTAGAGTGCGAATATTACAAAGGTACTGGCGATACTACTGGTGGTGAACGAGCGATTGGCGAAAACACGAATGTCAAGCAATGGCTGTCTTCCCCGACGCGCGGTATTGATTTCTACTATGATGAAAAGTGCCAACATCACAATACCAAGTGCCAGGAAGCCCTCCACCTTTGTTGAACCCCAGCCATCGGTGCTGGCATCCGAGAGGGCGTAGAGTAGCGAGGCCAGACCAATCGCCGAACACAGAAAACCAGGAATATCAAAGGTAGCCCGTCGCTCGTCTGTCACTTCGCGCAGGAAGAGAATGCCGAGGATAAGGCCAATGATACCAATGGGGAGGTTGATGTAGAAGATCAATCGCCAGCCGAGATAGGTCACGATATAGCCGCCAATGGTTGGACCGAGGGCTGGTGCGAGCAGGATCGGCACCCCCAGCGCACCTAATGCGGTACCGCGCTCTTCGGGTGGAAACTCGGTCCAGAGCAGCGTGATTGCAAGCGGCGACATGAAGGCACCTGTTGCTCCCTGGATGACGCGAAAGAAAATCAACATGGGCAGATTGATCGATAATCCGCACAGTGCCGAACCGAGGGTGAAGCCAGTGAGCGCGATCAGGTAGAGACGCTTCGAGCCAAAACGCTGTGCAAGGTAAGCGGTGAGCGGAGTCGCCACGCCTTGTACAAGTGTGTAGGCTGTGAGTACCCACTGTACGCTGGTCAGGTTGGCACCAAAGACGTTTTGTAGGCTTGGAATAGCGATATTGACGATGGTGCCATCGAGAATCGTCATAAATAGCCCGAAGATCACAACGATTGCAACAATCCATTTATAAGGTAAGTTGCCAATGCGTCTTGGGGCGACTGCTGTTGCTTGCTGCATAAAAGTTCCTTTGTACGCTACTGTTTATGTTTCATGAATTTTTGCTTCTCACAAAGAAGTGTTATAGAGCAGCGATGCCCTTAAAGTAAAAATGTATAAGATGATTTATTAGAACGTCGGATGGTAATTCTTCCGTTACAAATGTCGCTCCCTTTGGTGGCAATAACGTAAAGAACGTGCTTACCATTACCGAGGTCGGTATACTTCTGTCAAATTCGCCAGCTGTTTTGCCCTCTTCCAATAAGAAGGTAATCGCGGCTACGATACGTTCTAAGCGGTCGCGCAACGTATCTTTCTTCTCCAGCAGTTGTTTGCGAATGTCGATGCTCTCCGCCAGCGAAGAAAGTAATTGCATACGCTTGCCCAGCACCCCCTTGTACATAGCACGCAGAATGGTCTCTAACTGTTTCCGAACAGGAGCATTCGACGCAACATTCTCTTCGACAACCTGAAGAAACCTGAGCATATCGCGCTCGAAAAGGGCAATCACAAGGTCTTCTTTGCCAGAGAAATGCAGGTACAATGTGCCCTTAGCGATACCAACACGCGCTGCGATTTCATCCATAGAGGTGTCTGAATAGCCTTTTTCCAACAACACTTCTTCGGACGCCTGCAGAATGAGTTCTTCGCGTTCCTGGCGTTGCCGCTCTTTAAGCGAACGGCGCGGTACCTCTGTTCCTTGCATTATTCTCCCTCTCTCTGACTGCATACAAGAATTTATGACTCGTTGCTAAAATCATGACTTTCTAGTCAGAATTTTAACGAAAAGTAGGAGTAATGTCAAGGGAAATTGTAGGAGGAAAAAGTGCAATGATTGCAAGAGGAGATTCGTTACTGCTCTTAGAAAGAAGAAGATTTGATTTCTTTCTATGTACTATCTATCTGAAAACCTTTGTTCTTCCACCATCTTTTTAGGAGGGAACGTGAAAAATAGTATACAGCAAACGCTAACAACTCTTTCTAAGTTCGTCGGGTATGTTGTATTGCTGGCTATAGTGTTGTCAGTACTTGTCTGGCACACGGCGTCCGTTTCGGCGGCGGCGAAGAGTCAGCTTCATATCTTACCTGGTCATGCAATTCGAGTTTCCAAGGGGGTCCGAGCCATCCGTGCGACGGACACAGCGAAGCAGTTGCAGCTTTCGATCAGTCTAAATCTACGTAATCGTGCGAATCTGGATGCGTTAATCGCGTCGCAGAACAACCCACAATCAGCATTGTATCATCACTACTTGACACCACAGCAATTTAAGGATGCTTTTGGTCCCACTCAAGCGACCGTGAATCGTGTGGTCGCATACTTGCAAGGGCAGGGGCTACACGTCCTATCCGTCGCGCCAAACAATGTGCTAGTGAATGCTTCAGGCTCGGTGGCGATGGTCGAACGTGCCTTTGGAGTGACGCTGAATGACTATTCACTTCATGGACGCGTAGCCTATGCGCCAGCAACTGATCCATCAATTCCTGATACACTCAGTGATGCTATCGTTAATATTGAAGGCTTGGACAACCTTGCGTCCTATCACCACAACTCGATTGCTACTCAAAGTAGACACGCGGCGGCACCTGCAAACGGGTATACTCCGGCGGAATTGCGTACCGCCTACGATGTCAACACATTGATGAATAATAGCGGAACCGGCTCTGGTCAAACGGTTGCACTCTTTGAACTGGATGGCTACAATCCTTCCGATGTAGATACGTATTTGAATACGTATCATCTAGGTACTCCTAAGTACTCGAATGTGCTGGTTGATGGCGCAACCAGTGCGCCCACTTCAGATGGAGCTATAGAGGTAGAGTTGGATATGGAGGTGATGTCGGCACTGGCTCCAGATGCCGCACAGAAAATCTACATTGCCCCCAATACTTCATCTGGCGTCAATGATCTCTACAATAGGATCGTGACCGATGATTCAGCAAAAGTCACCAGTATCAGTTGGGGAAACTGTGAACTATTCACCGGTTCCGCCGAGCTTATTACATTGGATAACATCTTCGCACAAGGTGTTGCTCAGGGACAAGCCTTCTTTGCGGCTTCGGGTGATTCGGGTGCCTATGATTGTCAGGGTTTCCCAGCCTTGCAAGTAGACTCGCCCGCCAGTGATCCGCATGTAGTTGGTGTTGGTGGCACATCATTGCAGACTAACACAAATGGAACTTACGAGAGTGAGTCAGCGTGGAGTAGTTCTAAGAAAGGCTCTGGTGGCGGAGGTGGTATTAGTACCTTCTTTACTCGTCCGGCATATCAAAAAGGTCCGAATCTTACTAGTTTGAATCGTGAGGTACCCGATGTCTCGGCAGATGCTGATCCACAAACAGGATATTCAGTCTATTGTACGATAAATGATGCGATTTGCACGAAGAATGGTTGGACTGTTCTTGGTGGTACCAGTGCGGCAGCTCCTCTTTGGGCGGCTTTAGCAATTGATACGAATGAGTATCTCGCACATCAGGGAAAGCCCAGTCTGGGGAGTGCGAGTGCCAGCTTGTATGCGCTCTACAATACTTCACAGCCGTATAACGCGTATCACGATGTGACGACAGGGAACAATCTGCATTATCAGGCAACGAAAGGTTACGATTTGGCGACTGGTCTTGGCTCACCCGATGCCTGGAATTTTGCTCGTGACGTGAGCATATTGGCTCCTGGCAATACAAGTACCACACAGTTACTGAAGAATCCGAACTTCGACCTTGCGGCGCAATCGTGGATGGAGAGTTCTTCAGGCGCATATGAAATTGTGACATCAACAAAGCCTCACGCGGGCGGTTTTAGTGCTGATTTCTGTGCGTATGCGAACTGCTATGATCGCCTCTGGCAAACAGTGACCTTGCCCACCTCTTCTAAAAAGATTGTGTTGAGCTACTGGGCCTACGTCAACAGTCAGAAAATCGGTGGCACCTGCATTGATACGCTCTCAATCAGTTTACGCAATAGTCGTGGCAATGCACTTGTTACTCCTCAGGTTTTCTGTAACACACAGGCGGCTGGATGGAATAAGTATACCTTTGATGTGACCGCTGCATTGAGCAGATATGGTGGGCAAAACATCACCCTCGACTTCCGAGGTCGTACCACAGATGTAACGGCAACTGAATTTTTCGTGGATGATGTGTACTTGATGGTCACTTCTCGCTAACTAGAAACTGTGTGCTTAGTCATACAGTGCAAAGGAGTTTTTATGCAAATGCGCTTTTTGCTTACCCATTTCGCAGGTGTGCGAAGTAAGATAGTGGCGAGCCAGCGAGTTCGTCGGCTCACGTTCGCGCTCATGCTGTGTCTGCTTTCTGTCGGGTTGCTCATTCCATCTCTCGTACATGCCAAAGCTGCTGCGCCAGCCGGAACTATCCAGACATATGGTCCGACAATGATCAATCAGCACTTTGGCTGGGCGGTGAGTGCGAATAGCCCTTACCATGTGTATAGGACTCATTCAGGCCCTGAGCATTGGAACGATGTTACGCCGCCCTTGATCGCCAGCAATCCCCAAACAATAATCACGAGTACCTACTTCCCAAATGCTACTCGTGGCTATCTGGGTGTGGAGTTGCAGAATGGAAGTGTTTTTCTGCTGAGTACGCAAAATGGAGGAAAGACGTGGCAAGCGACTCCATTTAACATTCCTATCATAAGTGATCCGGTGACGATAACGCAGATTACTTTCCTGGATATGCAGCATGGTTGGCTCTCTTTTGATAGGGCGAACACTCAACCTGGGCGTTTCGATATTCTATTGATGAGTACCAGCGATGGTGGCAAAACGTGGCACACCTTGTTCGACACAACTCAGAATCCATCGGCTCTTCCACTTCCTTATTCAAACAGTAGTCACTTTGTGTTTACTACTCCCCAGGATGGTTGGGTGACAGGCATTCTTCCTGCGGTCGATGTGTACCTGTATGCAACTCATGATGGCGGAAAAACGTGGAAGCGAGCAAACATTGCTCCTATCAAAGGGGGCGATAGTGTCGATTTCACACAGGACTACGGTCCCTATTGGCGAAATAGCAGAACTGCAACGCTCTATGTCAAATACGATCCGTCTACCGGCAATGGAATGCCGCACATCACAACCTATCAAACATACGATGGTGGTAGTAGTTGGATACTAGAGCCATCTTCACCCTCTACCAGTTTTTCAGAATTATACTCGCTGAGTTTCCTGAATGCCGAGCAAGGGTGGAGCTTTGGTTTTAATGCAGGGGGGCAATTTATTCTACATCACACCAGTAATGGTGGGAAATCCTGGGAACTTGTTTCTCCCACAGGTTTGCTCAAGCCCGATTCGCAAAATCAAGAGATTGGACAACTATCGTTTATCAATGCAAGAACGGGATGGATTTCTATCAAAGATATCCAGAACAACTGGAACCTCTTTCAAACTAACGATGGGGGGCATACATGGCATGCCCTGCATCCCACGCTCGATTAGAAATGGATACATTTGATGCGAGATGGATACAAAGAGAGCATGCATGCTCTCTTTGTATCCATCTCGCATCAAATCTACACTAGTCCCGACGTGGGTTGCGGCGGCGGTAGTCCTGTGCGCCATCCAGAATGACGCTGTGGACGAGGCTTACGTCGCTCAGGCGCGAGAGTACACGGTCATCAATGGTGCTGAGGCCGTTTTTGTTCGCGGTGATGACGGTGGGGTATTGCGAGTTGTAGCGGTAGTTCAGCAACTGAAACAGCTTCTCACTGGCCCACGGAGAGCTTTGGTGTGCCCCAAGGTCGTCCAAAACGAGTAGCTCGGCTTCGCGCATCTTGGCAAACAACTGATCGTAGCCCTCTGGTGCCGTTGGGGCAAAGGCGGCGCGAAGGTGCGCCAGCAGGTCGGGTACAACGGCGAAGAGAACCATCGCACCATTATCCAAGCATTGATTGGCAATGGCGGCGGCGAGATGCGTCTTACCGCAGCCGTTGGGACCAACCAGCAGGAGCCAACCATAGGGATCGTGAGCGTAGTCTTGTGCGACCTCGAACGCCTCTTGCACAGAGGGGTGCATGCCAGGAACGCGCGTGCTGAAGTTGGCGAGACTCTTTGCGCGGAACGCTCCGAGGTCAGAGAGTTCGAGCAATTGCTGGCGGCGTTTCTCTTTCTTTTCGGCCTCCTTACACTCGCATGGGAGCGGCTTGCCGAAGTTGG
>CAXUGH010000228.1:0-8686 GCA_964250365.1 uncultured Ktedonobacteraceae bacterium | reverse complement strand
TTGCTGGCGCACTCGAAACAGGAGCGACAAATGCGAAGATGTGAAATATGAGGTATACTACACGCAAGCTAAACAATGTACATGAATCGGGTGTAGGGGCCATAATTCACTACGCCCTGTGAGCGATTCACAACGTCGGCAGGAATTGAGGAACATATCTCATGATAGAAAACGTGGTCGGTGGGGACGAGGGCGTAATGAATTATGGCCCCTACTGGGGACGCCCATCCTGTTAGAAAATTTATTGGAATGAAAATCGAACGCTTCACCGACAAAGCACGTCAAGCTCTGCATGATGCATCGGAGCTTGCACAACAACATAAACATAGCCAGATCGAGACCGAACACCTGCTCGACGCCCTTCTAAAGCAAGGGAGCGGTGTCACGCAGCAGGTGATTCAGAAAGCGGGTGGCAATCTGCAAGCAGCGCAACAGCTTGTCGAGCGCGAGATAGAGCGACTCCCGCGCGTCTATGGTGCTGTAGAGCCGAGCATTTCGCCACGTCTACGGAATGTGCTTGAGCATGCGTGGACGGAGATGAACAATTTCAAGGATGAGTACCTGAGTGTCGAACACATGGTGCTGGCGATGTTTGATAGCGAGGGAACGGCACGACAGGCACTCTCACTTACAGGGTTGACGCGTGAGCAGGTTTTGAAGGCTCTGACCGCTATTCGTGGGACGCAGCGCGTCGTTGATGCAGACCCAGAGGGCAAGTATCAGGCGTTGGAACGCTACGGGCGCAACCTAACGCAACTTGCACAACAGGGCAAGCTTGACCCTGTGATTGGGCGCGACGAAGAGATACGCCGTGTGATACAGGTGTTGAGTCGGCGCACAAAAAATAATCCCGTACTGATTGGCGAACCCGGCGTAGGCAAGACCGCGATTGTCGAGGGACTTGCACAGCGGATTGTGCGCGGCGACATTCCCAAAACGCTCGCGGACAAGCACGTCGTCACGCTCGACCTTGGCGCGCTCGTCGCGGGTGCGAAATATCGTGGAGAGTTTGAGGAGCGACTCAAAGCTGTACTCAAAGAGATTATGAGTTCTGATGGTGGAATTATTCTTTTCATTGACGAACTCCATACACTTGTGGGAGCGGGTGCGGCAGAGGGTGCGATGGATGCCTCGAACATGCTCAAACCAATGCTGGCACGCGGCGAACTACATTGCATTGGTGCCACCACACTTAATGAATACCGCAAGTACATCGAGAAGGATGCCGCTCTCGAACGTCGCTTTCAGCCAGTGCTGGTTGAGCCTCCATCAGTTGAAGACACCATCAGCATTCTGCGCGGTCTCAAAGCACGCTACGAGGTACATCATGGTGTACGGATTCAGGATAGTGCCCTCGTCGCGGCGGCGATGCTCTCAAATCGCTACATTACAGAACGTTTTCTACCCGACAAGGCCATCGACCTGATTGATGAATCTGCAAGCCATCGCCGCGTGGAACTGGATAGCACACCGAGCGAGATCGATACACTCGACCGCCGTGTGCGACGCCTACAAGTGGAGCATGAGGCTCTGAAAAAAGAGAGCGACGCCGCCAGCCAGGAACGCCGCGAACGTGTCGAGCGCGAGATTGCCAACCTCAACGAACAACTACACGCGCTCCGCCTCACGCTCGAAACCGAACGCGCTCCCGTCGAAGAGATGCGCCGCCTGAAACGCGAACTCGACGAGGCACAAACCGCCTACGAACAGGCCGAACGCGCTGGCAATCTCGACGAAATGGCGCGACTGCACTACGGCGTCATACCAGAGGTACAGCAACGTATTCAGAGCATGGAGGCACAACTGGCACACATCAAGAATGCACGTATGCTCAAGGAAGAGGTGGATGCCGAAGACATCGCCGAAATCGTCTCCAAATGGACGCATATTCCTGTATCGCGCTTGATCGAGGGTGAGGTACAACGCCTGCTACTGATGGAGGAACGTTTACGTAGCCGCGTCGTAGGGCAGGATACCGCTTTACAAGTCGTCGCCGACGCCATTCGCCGTTCGCGTGCAGGTTTACAGGACCCTAATCGTCCGCTCGCTAGCTTCCTGTTTCTGGGACCGACGGGCGTTGGCAAAACCGAGCTTGCCCGTGCCCTCGCCGAATTTCTCTTCGACAACGAACAGGCACTTGTGCGTATCGACATGTCGGAGTATAACGAGAAGCATGCGGTCTCGCGTCTCATCGGTGCCCCTCCCGGCTACGTCGGCTATGACGAGGGTGGACAACTTACCGAAGCGGTGCGTCGCCATCCCTATAGCGTCATCCTGCTGGACGAAATAGAGAAGGCGGCACCGGAGATATTTCATGTGCTACTGCAACTGCTCGACGATGGACGCCTCACCGATGGACAGGGGCGCACCGTTGATTTCAAGAACACCGTCATCATTATGACTAGCAACGTCGGCAGCAACTGGCTACAGGAGTTCGATGGTATGGATGAAGAGACGATGCAACGCACGGCACGTCAGGAGTTACGCACAGAAGGATTTCGACCAGAGTTTATCAACCGTATCGACGAAATAGTTATCTTCCAACAAATCAGCCGTGAGCAGATGAAAAACATCGTCGTCATTCAACTACAGCGTCTACAGCCACGCCTACAAGAGCGTTCCATCACGCTTACTGTGAGCGATGCCGCGCAGAGTTACCTTGCCTTGCGTGGCTACGACCCTCAATTCGGAGCGCGTCCACTCAAACGCGTCATGCAGAAAGAGGTCGAAAACCGTATCGCTCGTGCTATACTGGATGGTACTCTGCACGAAAATGGAACGGTGACATTAGATATGCAGGATGGTGGATTGGTGTTGAAAACACAATAAATTAAGAGCAAAACCTTATGAATAACCTTAACATAACAACAATAGAGGGACCACACGCGGAACTGGTACAGATGCTCAGCTCTTTGCTAATTCAATTAAATGCGCTACAAATGCTTGCACAGGAGAAAGCAGTTGATCTGCCCACGCTTCGTGAGGGTATGGACACGCTGGAACAAATGGCACGCGAGGCTCTCTTTGCGATACGTTCAGCGGACGAAGAGCTACCACCGGTTGAATTAGAGGGTGTTATGCTCTCCGAAGCACTTTCGCGTCTTGTCGAGGAGACGGCAGAGGCGATAAGTATTTCCAGCCGTGTCTCATTTAATGGTATTGACGAACAGGGACGCCCAAGAGAACACACGCTTTCATCACCTCAGGAACGTATTCTATACTTCATAGCACGCGAAGCACTGTATCAAGTGCCTCTGCATATGGGAGTACGTCGTGTGCGGCTCGTGCTCACTTATGGTAACGATGATGTGCAGATGAGTATCGAGGATGATGGTACGCTCCCCAACATCGAAGATACCTCACCTCTGCCCTTGTTAGCTGAGAATAATAATACAGAAAATACGCGAAGTGAACCACGCCCATTTATTGATCTACGTCATCGTATTATGCATCTCGGCGGCACTCTCGAAACAATACAGGACGAGCAAGGTACACATGTTCTCGCTCGTATTCCTTATGTAGAGACAGCGACAAACGCCTCTCCCTCACAAGCAACACCAGTCGCGGTACAGGATGGAACTCCGTCGATAACTATTCTGATTGTCGATGGGCAGGCGGTAATCCGCGCAGGCTTGCACCGTCTCCTTGATAGCTATGCAGGGCTACACGTTGTCGGTGAGGCGGCGGACGGCGTACAAGCGGTGAGCGAAACACTAGAGCTTGGTCCGCAAATCGTGTTGCTCGACTCACAACTTCCCAATGGGCAAAGCCTGGACGCGCTACGCCAGATCAAGCAGCTCAATCTCGACACCAAAGTTCTGCTACTTTCAGCTCAGGATCGTGAGGAATATCTCTACGAAACGCTACGCTCAGGTGCCGACGGCTATGTTCTCAAGGACATCGCCCCCGACGAACTAGCACAGGCGTTGCGCGTCGTGGCAAGCGGCGAAGTACTAGTGCAGCCACAACTCGCGGGTCGCCTTCTCTCACGGGTCGGCAAACAGGGAGGACGCGCCCCCTACGAGTCGCTTACTGCCCGCGAACTTGATGTACTACGCCTCCTAGCACGCGGCATGCGTAACAAAGAAATCGCCGCCCGCCTCTACGTCAGCGAACGTACCGTGAACTTCCACCTCGCAAACATTTATCAGAAGCTCAACGTATCGGGGAGAACCGAGGCATTGAGCAAGGCTATCGAGCAGGGATTGGTCACGACGTAAAATCATCTATCTAAAAAATAACACATAATTTCGTAGGGACCAGATGATGCGGTTTAAAAATTAAAGATGGGAATGAAATGTAGGGGAGACCCTTGCGGTCTCCCTGCTCGACTAACGCATAGCAAGGATAAGCAACCCCATTACATCGAAGCCAATCATAGCCAACATCAAGCCTGAACAACTCAATAGAACAATGCGCTGCCAGCGATTACTGAATGTATACATATTCACCAATTGCGTTTTGAAGGTGGGCAACGTCTCCGTCTCATAAAAATGTTTTTGGTTCGGAGTCAGTGGACCGCTAATACGGTTCATCTGTTCGCGCATTGCTAGTAGACGGGTGCTGATTGCCGCCTCGAACATATCGTGAAGCTCTTCTTCGGTTGTGGAAGATGGCCTTACTGCCGCCATCATAGGAGCGGTCACATAAGACTCTTCGTCCATTGATGTATTCATGCTTATCATATCGGACGAAACGTTACACTCATTCAATGCAACGTCCGTCTCTCTGCACAATACACTGTTCATTGCCACAACCTCCAATGCGTTCTTACTTTCTAATTCTCTATACGCTTCATGATACTGGAAATTAGACATGAATACATGGGACAAATGACACATCTTGGAAGAGTGGAAATTATGACCGTCTCGTTATACTAGAGTCACAGGTTAGACGCGACGACGCAACCGCTCCCCAACCTGTTTATGAACAGATATTTACAAAGGAGTTTCTGTATGTCTATTGCGACTCAAGCACATACATTCGTCGCGCTTCATCTCCAGCGTGACGTGACCCTCTATCTCAACTCTATCTGGCAACACTATTTTTCTGATGTTCCCTATGCCAACGATGTACGCATTGCTTATTCCCGTCCCTGGAAGAGCCGACTGGGGCTTATACGCATGTCGCTCGATTGCTCACACTCGTTTATTGGCATCAATTCGCTTCTGCAACATACCGAGGTGCCCGATGTCGTACTCATAGTCACTATCGCCCACGAGCTTGTTCATTACGCACATGGCTTCGGCTCTCCTCTACCTCAGTTGTACGATCATCCACATGCCAATAACGTAGTCGATATCGAACTTGAACGGCGCGGCTTAGGCGATGCACTATCCGAATGCAATTCATGGATTGATGAGCAATGGTACGACTTCTACAAATCGCGGCGCGAAATGCATAGTCTTTCCAATTCACGGCGGCCTCGCGTACAGCAAAAAGTAGGGTAATAATACAAAACAAATCAAAATAGCTCATGGTCCGCCGGAGCATGAGCTATTTTGATTTGTTTTGTATTAAGACATTGTTACAACGCTGTGACGCTCAAACTACTGATGTGCAACTCAATCATCGCACTCCCTAAAATAATTGGACCATTTGAAAGCATATCAGTCCTGCTACTATCTGCATAACTTACCGCCGTTCCATCAATGTACAGTGTCACCTCGTTGTCTTTGACTTCAACGCGGTAGGTATGCCAGTCAAAGTGTGGCTCATAGTCAATGGGTCTACCAGTACCTTCTAGCGTCGAACTTCCTGGATTAAGAAAAGCCTGAGCCTGGGGATGACTTCCATTTGGACGCGGCTCCGTTCCCTTCAAATCGCTTAGTCCAGCTTGATAGCCGTCTTTTGTCGCTGTTGGTTGAGTGGCAATGCTCATGTAACCGCCATCTCGATGTAACAAACGCACAATTCGCGCCTGTAGCTCTACAGCATAGTTTGGAGTTATGTGCGTATATGGTATAGGAATCGTAACTGGTGCATCGCTCTCCGTCACGAGCTGCCCCTGCTCGATTTTCCAACCTTGTGCAGTTTGCCATCCTGCACTCCCATGCGACCAGTCCGCCTTATAGAGCAACGTTCCGCTCGGCACTGTTGCAACCGTTGCAGTTGATGTAGTGCTAGTGGGCGTACTTTTCGTTTGCAATGGGACAACTGTAGCTGATGAGCAAGCGATCAGCAACGAGGTAAGCAAGATTGCAATAAACATAGTTGTAAGTGAAAGCCAAACGGAACGTAAGCAAAAGTTTTTCTTCTCAAGCCTTGCGAGAAGATTTGATCTTTGACTTCTCATTGCTCATCTCCTTATGAAGTCAGTAACATCTTTTTCCTTTCAATATTCTTTACTACGCTTTTGGTTACACAAAATTTCTCAACCATACACTTATCCACAATGTTTGTGGATAAGTTTTCCACATATTTCTTTCAATACATCGAGGCGATATTCTTTTCCACACTCTTTTCCACATGTTATCCACTTATCCACTATGATGAATCTCTTTGACGACTTATCCACACAAAATGTGGATAAGTTTTCCACATATCCACTTTCATGACAGTTGTACTGTTACATAACTACTGTTTATCCACATATTTTGTGGAAAACTTATCCACATTTTCAAGTGTATGTATCGACACGATATTCTTTTCCACATTTTTATCCACATGTTATCCACTTATCCACTACACGGTTTAGAGTAAGCCGTTTATCCACACAAAATGTGGATAAGTTTTCCACATATCCACTTTCATGACAGTTGTACTGTTACATAACTACTGTTTATCCACACAAAATGTGGATAAGTTTTCCACATATTTCTTTCGATACATCGAGGCGATATTCTTTTCCACACAAAATGTGGACAAGTTTTCCACATTTTTGAGAGTAGTGGATAACCTACTTATTCCTCATAAAGTAGTTGTTACTCAGGACTATCGGGCAACCTATGCAAAAAGTGGATAAACTACCTAAAAATGTGGACAACTAGCTCCTATTGTGGAAAAGTGCATGACGCTCTTACCCTCTTTTTGTTATCCACATTTTGTGTGGATAAGTTTTCCACACAAAAGAGTACCAGTGGATAAGTCATAAAAGTTCTCCACAAAATATGTGGACAAGTTTTCCACATAAAAATTGAGGTGGGGATAAGTTGCAAAACTATCCACAATGGCGGTGGATAACTTATCCACTATCTCTTTCTCATAAAAAAATGGTGGATAACTTATCCCCATTTTGGAGCAAACTTATCCACCATTTTCGTTACTTATCCACAGCAATTTCCGTCTATTTCTGTTGTGGAAAACTTATCCACAAGGGCTGATAGAGCTTGAGAGGCTAGAATAACGCATATGCGAAAAGTGGCATACACCTTCATAGCCAAAGTTATCCACTTTTCCACACGCCCTACTACTACTGCGATTCTTATATCTCTTAATATAAATAAGAATCATAGTATATAGAGCATGTGGAAAAGTGGATAACTTTTGAATGGTCGAGATTAAAAATTGCTTACGATTTTATTCTGTCTGTTCTCGTCCGTCATACTAGCAATATGTCCTATGCTCTTAGCAAGAGAGCAGAACAGAAGGTACAATAAAATTACTCTTCCTTGTCCTGGCAACTGACACAATTGCGTTAGCTCAAACGTTGTGTCTAAAGTAATATATTTATGTAGCTCTAGCTCTATGTATCTGTTCGAGGAACAACAATGCCTTCTACCATCGAAACTATTAAAACGAAGATTGATATCGCGGACGAAATTGGCCTTGTTGTAAACCTGCAAAAATCGGGGAAAGCACTCAAGGGCTTATGTCCCTTTCACAATGAGCGCACTCCCTCGTTTTACGTGAACCAAGAAACTCAGACCTTCCATTGTTTCGGCTGTAACGAAGGCGGAGATGTCTTTTCGTTTGTGCAGAAGCAGCAAGGTCTGGATTTCCGTGATACTCTGCACTACCTCGCAGAAAAGGCAGGTGTTCCAGTTGAGGATACGCCTGGACGCGACCCAGAGGAGGAGCGCGAACGTAGTGCTGTGAAGGAGCGGCTGCGTAAACTCAATGAGGACGCGTTACTCTGGTTTCACCAGTCGCTATTGCGTTCCAGAGAGGCAGCAGAGGCTCGTGCCTATGTGCAGAGTCGTGGTATATCGTCCGACACAATTCTCGCCTTTAGCATTGGCTACGCGCCCGAATCATGGGATAGCCTCTCGCGCTATCTGCTCTCGCAGGGCTACACCGAGCGCGAGCTGGTCATGGGTGGACTTGCACGCGAACGCGAAGGTGCGATCAACACCGAGGGTGGCAACGGGATATACGACTACTTCCGCAATCGCATCATCTTTCCCATTCGCGATATGCGCGGTCGCGTGATTGGTTTTGGTGGACGTGCGATGGGCGATAGCAAGCCCAAGTATCTCAACTCGCCACAAACGCCTTTGTTCGAGAAAAATACTGTACTTTATGCCATAGACATGGCCCGCGATGCAATAAAACAGGCGGGGCAGGTTGTTATAGTAGAAGGTTACGTCGATGCAGTCATCGCGCACCAGTATGGTACGAAGCAGACGGTAGCATGTATTGGTAGCGCGATCACCGAGAAGCACATTCAGCAACTCAAGAAGCTTACCAAGCAGGTGACGCTCGCCCTCGATCCCGATGCCGCAGGCAGTGCCGCCACCGAACATGG
>CAXUGH010000227.1:647-8716 GCA_964250365.1 uncultured Ktedonobacteraceae bacterium | reverse complement strand
ACACCTCGAACCCTGGCAGCGCGACATCATCGAAATAGTGCGTACCGAGTTCCTGTACTTCGTGCCGCAGATGCAAACGAAGACTATGAATGAGGGGTGGGCATCAATATGGCACTCGCGCATTATGCGCGAATTGGGCGATAGAGGCATTATCTCAGACTCCGACACAGTGGAGTTCGCGCAATTGCACTCCGGCGTCCTGTCGCCATCCAAGACCTCGCTCAATCCCTATTACCTTGGATACAAGATGTTTGAGGCGATTGAGCAGCGTTGGGATAATCCGTCTGTGGAAGAGCGTGAGCGGCTTGGTCGTAAGCCTGGCATGGGACGACAGAAGATTTTCGAGGTGCGCGAACTCGACAACGACGTGTCGTTCCTACGCAACTATCTCACGGAAGACCTCATTAGAGACCTCGACCTCTATCTGTACAAGAAGGAGGGCGACGAGTGGGTTATCTCTGAGAAGCAGTGGGAAAAAGTGCGCGATGGCATCGTTGCCAGCATGACGAATTTCGGCTATCCCTACCTTGTCGTCGATAACGGCGACTATCGCGGCAACCGTGAGCTATACATCAAGCACATGTTCGAGGGACAAGAGCTTGATGTCAACTATGCTGAGAAAACGCTGCAACATGTCCACATGCTGTGGGGGCGTCCCGTCCATCTCGAAACGGTCTATGAGGGCAAGCGTATCCTCATGACCTATGACGGCGAACGCAACACAAAAACCTCTCTCGAAAAATAAAAAGAGTGCATGCAACCTCATCCGCAAAGCGGATGAGGTTGCATGCACTCTTTTTATTGAACGTCTGGTCCTTCGATGCGTCCCTGTTGAGCGTTGGGGCCACCGAGTTGCATCTGCTGTTTCATGGCTTGTAGCTGCGCCTCGACATTCTGTTCGGATGATATCTGCTGTAACTCACGATCCAGCGTATCGCCGGAGCCGCCAAGCAAGCCCTGTTCACCGAGTGTGCCCTGCTGAATGAGCGTCTCCATCGCACTAGCCCGTGCCTGCATGGTAAGCACCTTATCCTGGGCGCGTTGCATAGCTGCGTTCATCTCCGTCATCTCTTCGGATATACCCGTCGCGGCCTCGTTAATCTTTACCTGCGCCTGTGCCGCATTGTATTGCGCCTTCACCATCTCTTTTTGCGTGCGGAAACTCTCAATACGTGCGGAAACGGTGCGTTCCATGTCGATCAGTTTTCGCTCCTGTCCACGCAACTGCTCAATCTGCTGACGATAGTTCGCAAGCTGAAGCTCTAACGTCTCTTTGCGCTGCAGAGCCATGCGTGCAAGGTCTTCGCGGTCGGCTTGTAACGCTTGCACTGCCTGTTGACCTAGCTTATCAAACTGCTGCTGAATCTGCGTCTCCTGTAGTTCCAAGCGTTTCTCGTTCGTCACCACGTCGGCGATAGAACGGCGCAACTGCTGTAACTGCTCAAGCTGCTTTGCATACGAATAGTCCATCACCTGTCCGGGGTCTTCTGCCTTATCGAGTGCTGAATTAGCACGGATACGCAGGAACGTTGTGAGGCGTGAGAAAAGTCCCATTGCCGAGTTCCTCCAATTTTCAAATAGCGACGCCTTGTAAACGGCTACCTATGCTCTTTTTTGTTCTCGTATCTATCAGTTCGCTTAGACATATTATAGTACTATCGACGCAGAAAATGTGGAGATACAAAACGTTAACTCCTAGAGCTAACAATTTATTGTACGAACGGCGACTGTGCCATGTTATACTATCTACGGAAGGCTCGTTTGATGGTAGCCGAAGTAAACAAGGCAGATTTTATCAGGCTGAAAAAATGAATAATTTTTCATGTAATTTATACGCAATTGGTGTATAATAGCTCTTGGAGAAAAGAAATGGAAAAGTTTCCTATTTATACAATAGGTTATGGGAACCGGTCTATAGAGACGTTTATAAAGATTTTGCAAAAATATGGAATTGAGTATTTGGTAGATATACGCTCACAGCCGTATTCACGTTTTAATCAACAGTTTTCAAAGGATATATTAGAGAAATACTTGGCATTACATGGAATCCGCTATATGTTCATGGGCGATACATTGGGGGGAAGGCCAAAGGACGAAGATTGTTATGATAAAGAGCGAAGAGTTGATTATGCAAAGTTATCAAGTAAACCTTTTTATAAAGAGGGAATAGGACGTTTACATGTTGCTTGGAATAAAAATCTACTTGTTGCAATAATGTGTTCGGAAATTAAACCTCATGAATGTCATCGAGGTAAACTGATTGGGAATACTCTTATAGAAGAAGGTATTACCGTAGCTCATATAGATGAAAATGGGAATGTCCAGCAACAGCAAGAGGTGAATCAATTGGTAGTTGGTATACAACCATCTTTACTTGACGAAGTACTATTCGCACAAAACGAAAAGATGGGTTTTTCACGTAAAAAGTATCCAACACAAAGTAAGTAAGAGGATGAATTATGCTATCAAAGGTTGTAACTCTAGGCGTTTACGGGTCTGACAAAGATAGCTTTTTTCAAGCATTGTTACATGCAAATGTAGATACTTTTTGTGATATTCGGCTCAGACGGGGTATGCGAGGCTCTGAATACGCTTTTGTAAATAGTACAGCACTTCAACAAAAGTTAGGTGAGCTTGGAATTCGATACATTCACGTAAAAGACTTAGCACCAAATCAAGCCATTAGAGAGATGCAAAAGCGAGAAGATGAGAGGCTAGGTGTTGCCAAACGTAGTAGAAAAGGTTTAGGACAAACTTTTATCCGAGAATATGAGCATCAGTGTTTAGAATTTTTTGACTCAAGCAGGTTTGCTGAAATGCTAGGCCCTGAGGCTAACATATTGGGGCTATTTTGTGTAGAGCATGAGCCAGAAGCTTGTCATCGTTCACTTGCTGCAAATAAGCTTGCAGAAGATCTGGAACTTCAAGTGGAACACATAAAACCTTAAAGAGTTTGTAGCAGAAAACCGAATAATATTTGGAGGAAAGCATAAGTGGAAAGAGTTCTGATAGTATCTAAGACTTATATGAGGAATGGATTTTGTGTGAGTGGTTTAACGCGTGATACAAGCAAAAGTATTCGTTTAATTCCGTCTGGACGTTTTAATCAACCGAGTGACACACAGTTCGATGTTGGACAGGTTTGGGACATAGAGTTCCAGAAGGTTGAGAATGTGGAGCCACCTCATATAGAAGATGTTACTGTTGTTAGACAAAAGTACATAAGTCAAGTTACCAATATGCGCGAAACTTTAGAGAAACTCATACAAAGCTGGCAAGGTGAGCCTAGCACTATGTTTGATGGTTTTCTTGTTTTTTCAAATACGAGTGCATATATTTCTAAGGTGCGAGGAATACCAAAGCAAAGTACGGGTTATTGGATACCTCAGAAGGAACTAACTCTAACTTCACAAGGAAATAAGCATCGGTATAATATAGATTATGATGTATATTTTAATGGTAATGTCTACAGTAGAGCATTGTCTATCCCTTACGTAGGTTGTGCTACGCCTATTCCCATAATTCCCAAAGAAACTTTACTACGTGTTTCTCTTGCTCGATGGTGGAAACCAGATAGTGCTAACGAAGAAAGATGCTATTTACAATTATCTGGTTGGTACCTGTAAAAATGACATAGCCATATGAAGTCCTATCGTACCATCCTCACCAACCGCTCCTATATGCTGTTCTGGCTCGGCTCGCTTATCTCAAGCTTCGGCGATAGCTTCACGACGTTTGGTCTGGCGTGGTATGTCTTGCGACGTAGCAATAATCCGCTTGAAGTCGGTCTTACCTTCCTGATATTTCAGTTGCCAAGCCTCTTTTCTGGCTTTCTCGCAGGTTGGCTGCTTGACCGCTTCCGGCGCGAACTGGTGATGCTATGCGATAACTTGTTTCGTGGTCTGCTCGTATTGCTTATTCCTCTATTGGATGGTCATGGTCTACTCTCATTGCCGCTACTCTATACTCTGATCGCACTACTCGGTGCTAGCTCGGTTGTAACTTCAGCAGGAAGTCTTACTATCGTCACAGACCTTGTGTTGCCCAAAGATTTCAATATTGCCAACTCCTTTGACGTTGCACAACGCCAGATAAGCTTTATTGCAGGTCCTACCATTGCAGGTATTCTTGTTGTGCTGATTGGTCCTATCTCGCTGCTATGGGTCGATAGTGGTTCCTTCTTTGTGTTTGCCCTATTATTATGTCTCTTACTGTTCATCGTTCCTAATGCTCACAGTAAAACGCAAAAAACGGAGCAACCGACGAGACAAATCTTTATAGAGATGGCGCAGGGAGTGCGCTTTACCTTCCAGAATCCGCTCTTACTTGCTTTGACATCGGTTTCGTTCTTCTGGAACTTCGGCCTGGGCTTGTTTCTCGTAGTGCTACCCTTCTACTGTGAACGCGCGTTAAGAGTTGGTCCAGTTGGCATGGGCGTATTATTATCGGTCAATTCGATAGGTGTTCTGTTATCGGCTCTGCTCCTAGGACCGATGCGTCCGCGCTATCCTGGTCGTGTGACCTGTGTACTTCTAATCGTGCAAGCTCTTTGTTATGGTCTACTTGCCCTCATCCCTCTCTTCTGGCTAGCCCTAAGCATCTACTTTGTGCTGGGAGCTTGTGACGACCTCGGCGCAATCTACCTGACAACTGTTCGACAGAAGGCGGTGCCGAGCGAGTTGCAGGGACGGGTCTGGGCTTTTACTAGTACCGTCGGATCAAGTGGTGAACCATTAGGTAGTGGACTTGCAGGTGTATTGTTGCTTGCGCTTGGTACGCCTACGCTTGTTGCAATTAGTGGGCTACCACTTTTTGCGATAGGGCTGCTATGGTTAAGTACAGGTCCAATTCGACGTGTGGAGAATGTGAAGTAAGTTCAGGCATGCTTCTTTGTTACTTGTTAAGTAAATTTTGTTGTTTCCAATAGATAAGATGTTGTGTCATTTGTTTGTCAACATCTGAATGACCTCCTCCGCTGCTTCACGAGGCCACTCCCATCCGCGCTGAAGTGCGAGTGCTTCACACACTTCTTGACTAAGCTTAGCGGTGTTAAGCATTGCCTGTTTCAATGCCTCTGCTCCTGGTAAGGGAATGCATGCGTTGAGTTGGTTCAAGCGAGCTGGAGAGAGCGCACGCTCTAGTTTCCACGAAGGGAAAGACGCCAACCAGCGTTCGACTGCTCCAGACTCAAGTTTAAGCAATGCTATTAGATTATCTAAGACCGCAATATGAAACGAAATGCGTGCATACCATTGATCACCGCGTTCAAGCTTACAAAAAGCAGAATGTAAAAAATACCACATGCTATTGCAGTTTTGCTCAAAGATGGCCTTCTCTTGATCGTTAGGTAGACGTTGTGACTGACCAACAAGACTTTGTGCAGCCTCGCTTAGCACACCATCCGTTTTATCATCCAGAATGATCTCTTGAAGCGAGCGAGGACTGGTAGGCCATATGCGTACACTCTCTATTTGAGAAGCTGGAAAAAAGCGAAAATCCACGCGAATTGGAACGGGGTCGGCATGAAAAATGGTCCAGGCAATGAACGGCTCAGGCTGATATGCTAGAAGTAGATGTCCATATGGCTTTACCCATTGTTTCCACTCACGTAAAAATACTTCCATATCCGTATCACGAATAAAGAGAAAAACATCTATGTCAGACCATTGATCAACGCGTCCTTCACTTCCTGAACCTCCTTGTAGCAGACCAACTATTCGTTGTTCAGATTGAACGCCTTCTATCAAATGTGTTAAAAATGCTGCTCTTGCATTTGTTTGCATCATCGTTTCCTCCTACTTTCAACAAGTGGCTATGTAAAGATGTTTATCTATTCTACTTCATACATCTTCCTGTTAAGGAAGTGCAGCTACTTTCCGCTACTTCTAGCGTGATAAGATAGAGAGATACAAGACACTTGATTTCCTCCTCTCGACAACGTTATACCCTGTGGAACGTACATACAATGGAGCGTCCAGAGGCTATTTGCTAAATTCCTCTAAGGGCACTACAATAGAATTGCTTTCTTCCTTTCTCATTCCTATGCGGCGCATCCTCTATAGAAGATTTGCGCCGACGACAAAAATAAGGGGAGCCTCCTATGGTTATCTTCCTACTTGCACTTATTGGCACTATCGCTGTAATGGCGGTTCTCACGATTGGGCGACTTGCCTTTGGGCGGCGTGAGCCATTCGATGGTCGGAGATTTGGCATCTGGTTCGCTGCATATTTTGTGGCGAACTACATTCTCTGCCTGCTCATTTTATACTTCTCTGAGCCTGCCTTAACTGGACCCTTTGGGGGCTGGCAGTGGATTCTTGGTCCGTTGACAATTAGCAGTATTGCTAATCTCTTCGCCTTTGCGCGACCTGCAATGGGTGTGCTAGAGGATGCTGCTGCGCTTAGCCAGGGACGTATACGCTCTACTTCGGCACGCGGAACGACGGGGATATCCTCGCGTGCAGGGCGAGGAGTGATCGCTGCTGGTATCTTTGGCCTCATCTTTGTTGGCGTGCTGGGCATTGTAGCCACGATTCTGATTACTATTTTCACAACGTGGTTTGATGTCAACGCAAAGGCACTGGCAGCGATTCCTCATGTAAACATAATGGCCTCACCACAGTTGCCGCCAACAGACCAGAACAACATCATCCTTGTCAGTCAAAATATTGCTTCCTACAAGGGACAGCAGGTACTTGGTTCCAGTGGGCAAAATCTTGGTTCGGCCTATAACCTTGACCCCACTAGCTATACCCTGCAATCCATCAACCATCACCTGTACTATGTTGCGCCTCTTTCGTATAACAACATCTTCGTGAATCTCTCCAACCCCATGACTCCTGGCTTTGTAGTTGTCGATGCCGAAGACCCGCAACAGGTGCCAGTTTTGCATACCGAAAATAGTGCGAAACTTGCCTATCTCCCTGGTGCCATTTTCAATCAAGACCTGTTGCGCCATGTCTACCTGAGTGGCTACACTTATGGTCGCCTCGTCGATCCCACGCTAGAACTCGACGATAGCTTGCATCCCTACTGGACGATCTCGCTGATGCAACCGTCACGCGGCTATACAGGGGATGTGCTAAGTGAAGTCCTGATCGTGGACGCGCATACCGGCGAGATCAAGAAATACGCACCTTCGCAGGTGCCCTCGTGGGTTGATCGCGTCTTCCCTGCTACTACTGTGACGGATTACCTGCAATGGTGGGGACTCTATCATAGTGCGCCCTGGTTTAATCCTTCTGGGCTTGGTCAACAGGCACCAGCAGGCAGTCCCGAATTGTTATACAATAAGGGTGATCAACCTGTATGGCTCATTTCGATGACCTCTTCGTCGTCTAATGATAATTCGAGTACAGGAGTGTTCTTGTTCAATTCACACAGGAACGAGGCAGAATTCTACCCTCTTGCGGGCATTGGTATTGGAAGCAATGTAAGCTCGACATTTACCTCTACACGTGCGAATATCCGTAACTATGCTGTCACAAGCACGCAACTCTATCAAATCAATGGTGTGCCTACATGGGTTGCGATCTACGCGCAAAGTACGGATAGCGGCGACATCTTTCAAGCGGTTGGCGTCGTTGATGCGCGTTCCCTCAACGGCAACAATGTACAATTCGAGTCGAACCTACCTGCCGCTCTCAACGATTATACGCAGTGGCTCACGCAACAGGGTAATGGCAGTGGAGGTGGCTCTGGTGGTGGAGGTACAACGGCTCAAACGGTGACAGGCAAGGTACAACGTATCTCGTCGGTACAGCAGGGCACGAACACCATCTACTACCTGCAAATCGCAGGGCAGAAGGTGATATTCACCGCCAACCTGTCGCTGTCGCCGAAACTACCACTTGTGCAGACTGGCGATACCGTCAAAGTGACCTTCTTGCCCACAACAACAACAGTGGTAAACGTGCAGAGCTTCGACGATACAACCATCAATCTCGGTGCCACTCCGACACCATAATGTGCAGGGAGACCGCAAGGGTCTCCCCTACACGTAGAGAGATGGGAAATGTAGGGGAGACCCTTGCGGTCTCCCCGCTCCCTTTTACACGCGAACAGGACCT
>CAXUGH010000227.1:0-637 GCA_964250365.1 uncultured Ktedonobacteraceae bacterium | reverse complement strand
TTTATTTGTTTGAAATTTTTTTTTTTCACCACAATCCCATCGGCATTGAGGAACACATCTACATTTCCACCCATATAGAGATTGTTTTATACGCGAACAGGACCTTCCGCTGTCCACCATGTCAAGAGGGCAGATTCGACCTCGTAAGACGCGCGTGCAGCGGAAAATTGTTGCTCAATATATGTTTTGCCACTACGCGTAATCGAGTGTTCGTTTTCCAGTGGCGGGCCAAAGTTCCAGCCACGTTGCGAACGCGCACGGAGCCAGCTTTGCTCAATAGCCGCATGCTCGTTGAGCGCAATCGCCTTCCACAAATTCCACACCTGCTTATCATCCTCGCTAAAAACTAGCGGTGTCACAGGTGGCTTTGGATTTTGCACAGGTGGTGGAGTTGTAGGCGTTGTACCTATCGTTGGTAGCGGGGCATGCATAATTGCATTCGCATAGGGCGCGTAGGTGTCGTAGTACCAGAAACTAATGGAGCCGTAGCCACGCATCTTCTCAATGAAATCCGTAATTTGTGCAGATGCGACACTGTTTTCTAGCGAGAGAATCGGAAAAATTGGCTTCAAACCGTTTTGCCCCAGTTTGCGAGCCTGCTGATCGAAGTACTGCCATTGCGGATACACATAGTCTA
>CAXUGH010000226.1:0-8764 GCA_964250365.1 uncultured Ktedonobacteraceae bacterium | reverse complement strand
AGACAGAAAAGGGAAGACCATGAACGCTTCTGAACCGCCATCCGATGTACCTCGTCTTCACCTCTCACTCACTGATATTCACGTCCTCGCTACGATGCTTGGCAGCTATCTCGTCTATTTGCGAGGAGGCATCCCGCCCTCAAAGAAGCGCGACACTGATAGAGTGTTACTAGCGGACCTTCATCGTCGTATGGTGGCAATGCTGTCCACCGAGGGTGGGATGATTCTCTTAACAACGGCAGATATCGAGGCACTGGCGAATGCATTACAAAGTTTCATCACGCTGATGCCACGCATGATGGCACCTTCGGAGGGACGCGATGAGGCACTGAAACAGATGAGGGTGTTACGCGAACATGTGTTGGGGATGCTGGAAGGGAAGAGTCATTGAGGGATGGAATCAATGGGTGCGAGGGCGTGATGAAATCAGGCCCGTACACCCTTTCATCGCGTCTTACGTAGTAGGCGTCAGTTTCGATTTGAGGCAGGTGAAGAACTGCTCTGTCAGCTTTTCGGCGGTGCTGTTCATGAGGCGACCACCGATGCTGGCGAGTGTGCCACTGACGACGACGTTGGCGTTCCAGTCCATGCTGGTCTCATTTTCGTTGACGGTTGCGAGCTTCATGGTGCCAGATAGCTCAACGGCACTGCCAGGAGCTTTGCCACGTCCCTTGACGACCATGCGGTCAGGTTCGTGCATTTCGGGGCGCGTCACATCCAGATTGAACTTTGCTTTGACGGGACCGAGACCAACAGAGATGACCGCCTTCCAATGCTCTTCGCCTACATCTTCGAGGCTCTGGAAACCGGGGGCACAGGCGGCGACCTGCCGTACATCCACAAGAAAGGTCCATACCTTGTCTATTGGAACACCTATTGTTTGCGTGCCTGAAAATTCCATGTTTGTTTTTCCTTCCGTTATTTGTATGGAACATAATTATATTCCACCTTCGCCACACATGTGTGGCGAAGGTGGAATATAATTATGTTCCATACAGGAATTTATGCTCGCTCGGTTGCTTTCAGGATGGCGCGTCTTGCCATGACGACGGTCATCTGACTGCGATAATTTTGTGAGCCGTGAATGTCTTCGATGAGCGAGAGACCTTCGGCAGCATGGTTGGCGGCTTCAGCAGCAACGGACTCGTCGATTTTTTTGCCGACGAGGGCTGCTTCGGTTGCACTGGCACGCGTGACCTTGGTACCCGCGCCAGTGATTGTGACGCGAGCCGCGCTACAGGTGCCGTCGCTATCAACGGTTATAACAGCCGCACAGCCCGTGACGGCGTAGTGCGAAGCCTTGTTTTCGAGCTTCATATACGAGGTACCAGTGCGTGCGGAGGGAATGGCGAAGCGAATCTCGGTGAGGAGTTCGCCCGCTTCGAGTGCCGTTGTGAAGGTATCGACGAAGAAATCATCGGCGGCGATGGTGCGTTTGCCTGTTGCGCTCTGTGCGACGATCTCGGCGTTGAGGGCAAGGACGATGGCGGGCATGTCGCCAGCAGGGTCTGAGTGTGCGATGCTGCCACCGAGCGTGCCGCGATTGCGAACCTGTTGATCGCCGATGACCGAGGCGGCGTCGGTCAAGAGGGCGAAGTGCGTGCGTAATAGTTCGGATTTGGCGACCTGAGTGTAGGTTGTCATGGCACCAACGGCGACAACTCCGTTCTCCTCTCGAATGTAGGAGAGTTCCGCGATTTTGCCGATGTCGATGAGATGTTCGGGCTGTGACAGGCGCAGCTTCATGGTAGGCACGAGGCTATGACCGCCAGCAAGCACTTTTGCGTCGTCGCCATATTGTTGTAAGAGCGCGATGGCTTCATCCACCGTCTTCGCTGGATGGTAGTCAAAGGCTGCAGGAACTGACATATTCTTTCTCCTCTATTGTCAACGGGCTTGTAAAGGAAACCAGGGCGCCCGCAAGGGGAACGCCCCTCCCATACCACGATGATCGTCGTAAAGGGTGTTCGTGTATGGGAGGGGCGTTCCTACTCCTGACTCATCTTGCCAACGAACTTTTTACTCATGCTGCCAACGAACTTCGTTCTAGCTTCGCTCAGGCAGCATGTAAGGAAGACTTCGTTCTAGCTTCGCTCAGGCAAGATGAAAGGAGGCTTGTGGGCACCCTTGCCTCACCACGATTCACTCTTTAGATTTAAGTTAATGCAGATAGCGCACCCCTGCACCCTGCTTTATTATTGTTGGTGAATAATCTTCCACAGTTTTTCGGGATGCATAGGCATGTCGATGTGTGGTACGCCGAGTGCATCTGCGACGGCGGCGGCAACGGCAGGCGTTGAGCCAATTGTGCCAGCTTCACCAACGCCCTTGACGCCAAGTGGGTTGACGGGAGTTGGCGTGACGGTGTGGTCAAGCTCCAATAGCGGGAACTCTGGCGCGATAGGCATGGCGTAGTCCATGAACGATGCCGTGAGCAATTGCCCATCTTCGTCGTAGACAACGCCCTCGTACATGGCTTGACCCACACCCTGTGCGATACCGCCGTGAACCTGTCCCTGTACCAACAGCGGATTCAACTGGCGTCCGCAGTCGTCAACCGCAACGTAGCGCACGATGTCGGCTTCGCCCGTGTCCTTGTCAACCTCGACGACACAGATATGTGTGCCGAAGGGGAAGGTGCAGGAATCTGGCTCGAAGAATGCCGTTGTCTCTAGTCCTGGCTCGATGCCTGGGGCGAGCGTGTTAGAAGTGTTGGCGGCGGCGGCAACGGCGTTAAAGGTGACAGATTTTTGTGGCGAACCGGCGACCGAGAAGTTGCCATCCTCCAGTGTCACGTCATCAGGGCTAGCCTCTAGCATGTGTGCTGCTATCTGTTTCATCTTCTCTTTCAGGCGTTGCGCTGCGTTGAAGACGGCAGAACCGCCTACGGAGGTGCCTCGGCTACCATAGGTGCCGCGTCCCTCTGGTGTGGAGTCGGTATCACCATGCATGATGATGACGTTCTCCATTGGAATGCCAAACTCGTCGCCGACAAGCTGCGCGAACGAGGTTTCCTGTCCCTGTCCATGTGGCGAGATGCCGGTATAGACCGTGACGGTACCGGTTTGCTCGACGCGCATACGGGCACTCTCGAAGACGCCGAACGGAGTGGTGCCCTTTGGACCGAGGCCGCAGATTTCGACGTAAGAGGAGACACCAATACCCAACAGCTTGTTATCAGAACGGGACTGTTTCTGCTCCTCGCGGAGCTTCTTATAGTCTACAAGTTCCATCGCCTTCTCAAGAGCGGTGGCATAATTGCCTGTATCATAGACAGGGCCAGCCGAGGATTTATATGGAAATGATTCCGGCTTGACAAAGTTGACGAGGCGCACCTCTGTCGGATCTTTGCCCAGTTCCCGTGCTACAAGGTCCATCGTGCGCTCGATCAGGAACGTTGCCTCTGGACGACCAGCACCGCGATAGGCATCGGTTGGTGCCTTGTTGGTGAAGACGATATCACAAGCGGCATAGGTAACGGGAATGTCATAGCAGCCGTCAACCATTGGCAGCGTGAAGGCAATGGCGATTACGTCGGTGAAGAATTGGAGGTAGGAGCCGAGATCGGAGATGACATGGACTTTGAAACCATGAATTTTGCCGTTCATATCAGTAGCGGCCTCGATGTAGTTGATCTGGTCGCGTCCGTGAATGGTCGCGGCAAATGCTTCACTGCGATCCTCAATCCACTTAACCGGCTTGCCTGTTTGCATAGCTGCAAATGCTGCAAGAGCCTCTTCTGGATAGATGTTCAGCTTGCAACCAAAGCCTCCGCCGACTTCAGGCACGATCACATGTACCTGATGTTGTGGTAGGCTCATCTGTTCCGCGAGATAGTTGCGGAGCAGGTGTGGGATTTGCGACGAACTCCACACGTTGAGCATCTTGTCCGACTTGCGATACTCAGCGATGACGCCGCGCGTCTCCATTGGAGAAGGTGCTAAACGCTGGTTGACAATGCGGCCTTTGACGATTTTGCCGCCGTTCGCAACGGTTTCAGCGAACACTTTGTCGATGTCTTCGGTGGGTGGATGAATGGGTAAGGCGACGTTTGTGCCGTATTCTTCGTAGAGGAGAGGCGCGTCGGGTTGCATAGCCTTCTCAAGATCGATGGCTGCGGGAAGTGGCTCGTAGTCAACGTCGATCAAGTCAACGGCGTCGCGTGCCGCGTATTTGCTGTCGGCGATAACGACGGCGACGGGATCGCCGTAGAAGCGCACCTTGCCCTCTGCAAGAGGTCCGCGTCTGCCCATGCCCTTGTCAATATAGGGAGGTAAGGGAACAGCGATGGGAACGTTGCCAACCTTCCCTTTCAGGTCTTCTGCTGTATAGACGGCGACGACGCCAGGGGCGTTGCGTGCCGCTTCTGTGTTGATGCTATGAATGCGTGCATGACCGTAGGGGCTACGAAGAATGGACATATGAAGCATGCCGAGCATTTTCATATCGTCTACGTAGGTGGCCTGTCCAGTAATCAAGCGTGGGTCTTCGCGTCTTTTGACGGGAGTACCAAGTGTTGCTGCAATGCCCATGAGTGTGCAAGTCCTTTCTCAACTGTGAGAAATGAAACGACGAACGATAAGTTGTGTTGCGTCCTTGCGGGTATGGATTAGTCGTTAGCGGCTACTGGTTCGGCAGCACCCTCACGCATTCGTTCAGCGGCGTACTGAACGGCACGCACGATGTTCTGATAGCCGGTGCAGCGGCAGATATTGCCTTCAAGTCCCTTGCGAATCTCTTCTTCGCTCGGATTGGGGTTATTTTTGAGCAACTGGTAGGAGGCCATAATCATACCGGGAGTGCAGTAGCCGCATTGGAGGCCGTGCTTCTCCCAGAAGCCTTCTTGAATGGGGTGGAGGGTGTCGCCGTTGGCGAGACCTTCGATGGTGGTAACTTCGTCGCCGTCGGCCTGTACCGCAAGGACGGTACACGATTTCACGGCTTGCCCGTTGAGCATGACTACACAGGCACCGCATTGGGATGTGTTGCAGCCGATGTGTGTTCCCGTCATGTCCAATGTGTCACGCAAATAGTGTGCAAGAAGTGTGCGTGGCTCGATTTCTGATGAATGTTTTTGACCGTTGACGGTCACTGTGATTGTGCGCTTCATCGTCACTGATGGTCCTCCATCTTGGCTAAATCGCGCCTGACTCATATCTCAATGCAGATGAGAGAGCGACGCGAAAAGACTATTTTTTCAGTTTGAGGTTAAAACGCTATCTGTGGGCGGCTTGTCATTTCCTCCTTTCCATCTCCACCTGTAATGAGAGAAGCGTAGCATAAGAATAGTTACAATGTCAAATATTGTTGCGTCAATGTTTCTAGGAATGCGCTAATGCCTCTTCCTCCAATAGAGAGTGAAGTGTATTGAGTGAGGCACCCGTGCCTTTCTTACGTAGCATGAGCATTTCGGCGGCGATACTTAGAGCGATTTCGTCGGGCGTCTCGGCACCGAGGTCTAACCCGATTGGGGCGTGGACTTGTGCGAGTCGTTCGCGTGATATGCCCTCTTTCTGCAACGTTTTGAAGATGTTTTTGACCTTACTTGGGCTACCAATCATGCCGATATAGCTTGCTCTGGTCTCTAATGCGGCGTGAAGAGCGTCTTTGTCGAGTGTGTGACCACGCGTGACGATGACGATGCGACTCGATTCGTCTGGCTCCAGTTCGCGTAACGTTTGCGGAATGTCGCCGAAGACAAGCTGTACTTTGTCGCCAAAGGTCTGCGGATTGACGAAATCGCGTCGGTCATCGACGATGATAATTTCATAGTCGAGAGGAAGCGAGAGGCGTGCCAGAGCCTGTGCGACGTAGCCCGCTCCAATGATGATGAGGCGTGGTTCGGGGCGTAGTACTTCGAGGAAAATCTCTAGCGTTGCACCACAACTACCAACGGCTCCGTCTTTGTCGGCGTCCATGTGGATGTGTACGATTTGTGAGCGTCCATCACGAAGGGCTTGAAGGGCTTCGTGTGCTACTCTTTCATCTGTCTGCGTACCCGCGATTTCGCCGTTTACATGTCCATCGGCATGCACGACGAGTTTGGCTCCGACGCCACAGGGAGCTGAGCCAACAGTTTTGACAACGGTGGCGATGACGACGCGTTCACCGTGACGTAGTGAATCTTGAATGTCGCTGTAAACGGATGCGTTACTCATGTTCCTGTACCTTATTATGTATTTATCACGCCCCATTGATATTTTTATTATGACGTGTGGCGACAATTTCTGCCATGATTGCAAGGGCGATTTCTTCGGGGCTGGTGCCGCCGAGATTGAGGCCGATGGGTCCGTGAATGCGCTGCACCTGTTCCTCCGTCAAGCCCTGTTTTTTGAGTCGTTCGGCACGCTCTGCATTGGTTTTACGGCTACCGATGGCTCCGATATAGCCCACCTCGCGTTGCAGCACAACTTTAAGTGTAGGCTCGTCGAATTTCGGATCGTGCGTCAGGACGGCTACATAACTTGAACGATTCAGGTTCATGCGCTCCAACACCTCGTCAGGCCACTCGACGATCAGGTCATCGGCGTGTGGAAAGCGTTCGTGTGTGGCGAAGGCGGCGCGTGCGTCGATGACGGTAACGTGATAATTGAGCGTTTTGGCAAAGGTGGTCAGGGGGATGGCGATATGACCCGCGCCAACGATAATCAATGATGGTGGTGGGGGAAAGCCTTCTATAAACACATCGTAGAACTCTGTCTCGCTCACTGTGTAGGTATGTGTGTTTGCCGTAGCTTGCCAGAGGGCGCGTTCAGCATCTGGCTGTGCAAGCGCGTCGAGAGAAGGCAAACCTAGCGTTCCTCGCGTTGTTTTGTCGGGGAAGACGAGCAGTTTCGCGCCTACATGCGCGTTGCCGCGTACCACCGTTGCTACCGCGACGCCCTGTTCTTTGAGAAGATGTTCTTTGACTATTTCGTAGAGTCCGCTCACGAATGACTCCTATTCACATGGGGACGCGGACATTGCTTCGCTCGTCCGAGGACGCGATAAATCTGGTCCCTACGAAAGGTGTGTTAGATATGTTACCAATCGAGACGCTCGACGAAGACGTGGATGGTGCCGCCACAGGCGAGGCCGATTTGCTCGATGTTCTGTTCTTCTGTGATGCCGAATTCGAGCATTTGGGGCTTGCCGTCTTCGATTACTTCTTGAGCTGCTTGCACAACGGCTGGCTCAACACAACCACCACTCACCGATCCCGCAAGTTCGCCACTCTCACTCACTGCAAGCTTCGCCCCTGGTCTACGCGGCGCGGAACCTGCCATTGAGATAACGGTGGCAAGTGCGACACGTTCGCCACGCGAACGCCATTTCTCTATATCGGGCAATACATCAAGCATCGTTTGTTTCCTCCTGAGCGCATCTATGTATTTTTGGAAACACGAATTACACCTCGGATATTTATCGTTGGTTGCTATCAGTATGTCTCTGCAAATGGCAAATGTCAAGTCAAACTGCCAGCGAACAAAGCTTGTAACTGGAACAGATGCGTGTTATTATTTTTACAAATACAGGTCGAAGGGCGTGTTAAGCATGGAGCAAATATATGATCGTGCGTTGAAAGCGTTGATGGAGGACCATGCGGCAGAAATGCTTCCTGAACTATTGCCGGGAGCAGAACTTGTCACAGTCGAAAATACAGAATTGAACCGTATGAACTTACGCCACACCTAACACGACACCTACTTAGATTCAGGACAATTCTGCGACGGTCAAAAACGTTAAGCGAACCAGACAAGCAAATAGTGGAGGCAACAATGAAATCATACGATAGTTTACTCGATGGTGATGTAGAGTTGCAAAAGGAAATACAAGGCGTAATACAACAGAGAATACAACAGGGAATACAACAGGAACTACAGCGAATGGTTCTGGATGTTGTAGAAGTCCGTTTTCCTACACTCTTAGAGGTTGCAAAAGAGAAAGTGATTCAGCTTGAAGACAAAAATGTATTGCGAGTACTGGCAAAACAAATTATGCTCGCTCCTGATGAGACTTATGCACGTTTGACACTAGAGTCATTCGCTGCATAAGCACACTACAAAAAAGCTCTGGAAGCAATATAGTTAAACGATTTTCTGTCTCTCCTTCCACAACCTAACAACCTCTTGATACGTTTCCCATGTGTCTACGTCGTAGTTTGCGGTGCTGTCGGTCAGTGCTAATTTTGCGATATCATCGGGGTGTTGCGCGATGACTTTGCGTCCGCCCTCGTCGCCTGTCATTTCTAGGAGTTCGGGGAAGAGGCTGGCGGCGAAGAGAGTTGGGTTGCCACGTTTGCCGTTATAGTGAGGAGTGATGATGCGTTTATGTGTTGAATGGTACGTCTCGATGATGGTGTTTATGATAGATGGAGTCATAAGGGGCTGATCGCCGAGCAGAATGATTGCACCTTCGGTTTGTTGTGGGAGTGCGAGCAGTGTTGCTATACCCTTGCGTAAAGAGGTACTCATACCCTGTGCATAGGCGGGATTTTCTACGAGTACGACCTGCGGCTGCGTTGTGTAGGGGGCGAGGATGGACTGTAGTTGCTCTGTCTGATAGCCAAGCACGATAACAAGAGGTGATGCCTGTGATGCAAGGACGGTCTCGACGACGTGTACGACGACAGGTTGATCGCCGAGTGGTAAGAGCAGTTTGTGGCGTCCTTCTTCCATACGACTTGAGCGTCCCGCTGCCAAGAGAATAACTGCTATCGACATGACTTGAAGCCTTCCATAATTTTATGAGTAATACGTGTTTGTGGTGTCACTTGCTGCAGAAA
>CAXUGH010000225.1:6904-8769 GCA_964250365.1 uncultured Ktedonobacteraceae bacterium | reverse complement strand
CAACCGACGGCTCAACCTTATATACCTCCACAGCCACAACAATCACAACCTTATATACCTCCGCAACCGCAACAACCTTACGTTCCCTTTCAGCAACCTGCGGCTCGACCCTATATGCCGCAACAACCACCAATGCCACAATACTATGCACCACCGCAACAATTCCCGCCAGCGGCGCAACCTGTTGTGCCGCCTCAACCAAGAAGGCGTGGCAACAACGTCATACTCTGGCTAATTCTAGGAGCGGTAAGCGTTTTTCTGGTACTCATAATCGTACTTTCGACGTTTCTTTCACAAATACTGGCACGCAACACAGCAGTTACACCGACACCTGTCCCTGTATCGACGGCTCAATCAGTGAAACCAACCTCAGCGTTTCGCTCGGCGGCATGTCCATTTCAGCCTGGTGCTGGTATAGTTGATGGACAGGATATCAAGTGCGGCTATGTGACTGTGCCAGAGAATCGACAGCAGCCAAATGGGGCGAAGGTCCAGCTTGCGGTCGCAATATTCAAATCTCCCAATGTACAGAACGACCAGTTGCCCGTTGTACGTCTCGAAGGTGGTCCGGGCGGTCCTTCGCTCGATAGTTGGGCACACTACATCTCGAAAGAAAGTCTCTCGACGTTCGTGTTCAATCATGACCTGATTATGTTTGACCAGCGTGGCACAGGCTACTCTACACCCTCGCTCAATTGCCCTGAACTGATGCAATTGCAATACAACACATTGAACATACATCTGAATGCGGCAGAAGCTGAGAAGGAGGAGATTCAGTCTCTAACCACCTGTCGGAATCGGATAGTGAAAGCTGGGACTGATTTGAACGCATTCAACGCGCTAGAGAATGCCGCCGATGTTTCCGACCTCATCACCGCACTTGGCTATAAGCAGGCCAATCTCTACGGCGTCTCTTATGGCACACGTCTCGCCCTAACTACTATGCGCCTGTTTCCATCAGTCATTCACAGCGTGGTACTCGACTCCGTGTACCCGCCTCAGAGAAACCGTACCGATTTGCCCGCGACGGCACAACGCGTCTTCAATACGCTTTTTCAGGGTTGTGCGAGCAATAGCACCTGTAATGCTGGCTACCCGCACCTCGATAGCGTTTTCTATCAGCTTGTAACCAACCTTAATGCTAATCCGGTACACTTTCAGACAACAAATGTGACAACTAACAAAAGTTACAATGTGGTCATGGCGGGGGACGATTTCGTGTTCGTCCTGTTCAGTGCGCTCTATGACACGCAGCTTATTCCAGCATTGCCTAAGATGATTTTTCAGGTGCGTAATCATGATTACACACTATTATCGCGTGTCTACGGAATAGTAGAGTTCAACGATGATTTCAGTTACGGTATGTTCTACTCGGACGAGTGTAGCGAGGATTGGTCTTTCTTGACACAAAACGATATCAACAACTCGCTACAGGGCGTCACAACGCAGATTCAGCCCACACTCAAGAGTAGCTTGCAACAAGAGTACGACTCGTGCAAGACCTGGAACGTTCAGCCCGTCTCCTCAGCACAGAAGCAAGCAGTGGTAAGCGATATTCCAACGCTGGTCCTCTCCGATGAGTACGACCCGATCACGCCACCCACGAACGGCAAACTCGCATCACAATCGCTCAAGAATAGCTACTACTTTCTCTTCCCCGGCCTCGGACACGGCGCGGAATACAATTCGCAGTGCGTAGATGGCATCATCTCCTCATTTGACGATAACCCATCGCAAAAGCCCGATGGAAGTTGCATCAGTAGTATGAAAGAGCCAAGTTTTATATAGGGGCAGCGAAACCAAAAAAAAAAAAAACAAACCGGCCTGGGCCCCGTGGGTTTTTGGGTTTTTGTGTTGGTGGGGGC
>CAXUGH010000225.1:0-6894 GCA_964250365.1 uncultured Ktedonobacteraceae bacterium | reverse complement strand
GTTTTATGCTTTCGCTGCAGCCTTCTCGCTCTTGCGCCGTTTAGGGCGACTGCCGTTCTCATTGCCGACCTTCTCGCCTTTGATGTGTGAGGGTTCGAGGGCGGCTTCGAGAACGTCGCGTACATCAGTAGCATAGACGAAGGTCATCTGCTCACGCAGGTCTTTTGGCAGGTCTTCGAGCAGGTCTGGCTCGTTCTTCTTGGGTAGAATAACGGTGCGAATACCAGAGCGGTAGGCAGCAAGCACCTTCTCCTTGATACCGCCAATCGGCATCACTTTGCCGCGCAGCGTTATCTCGCCGGTCATCGCTACATCTGAACGCACTTTGCGTCCACTTGCCAGCGAGACCAGTACAGTCGCCATTGTCACACCAGCGGAAGGTCCATCTTTCGGAATGGCTCCAGCAGGAACGTGAATATGAATGTTCTGATTCTCGAAGACGTTGGGGGGCAGACCCAGTGCATCGGCGTTTGAACGCACATAGCTCAGAGCAGCCGTCGCCGACTCCTTCATCACATCGCCGAGTTGTCCGGTGAGCGTCAGAGAATTCTCTTTGCCGGGCATAGCCGCCGCCTCGATGAAGATAATTTCACCGCCAACGGGCGTCCAGACAAGGCCAGTTGCAATACCGGGGCGATCAATGCGTTCAGCAACCTCCTCAAAGAAGCGTTGCCGACCGAGGTAGTCGGGCAATTGCTCAGGCATGACGGTAATTGGCGGCTGCTTGCCCTCTGCGATCTGCTTGGCTACTTTACGAGCGAGCGAACCAACCTCACGTTCGAGGTTACGCACACCCGCCTCACGCGTATAATCACGCGCGATACGAGCAAGCGTATCGTCGCCAACAATCAGTTCGTCTTTGTTCAACCCGTTCGCCTCAAGTTGTTTTGGCAACAGGTAGTTACGGGCGATGTGAACCTTCTGTACCTCGGTATAGCCGGACAATTCCAGAATCTCCATACGGTCACGCAACGGCGCGGGAATTGGCTCCAACGAGTTCGCGGTTGCGATAAACATGACCTTCGACAGATCAAAAGCAAGGTCGAGGTAGTTATCGCGGAAATTGTAGTTTTGTTCGGGGTCCAACACCTCAAGTAGAGCCGAGGAGGGATCACCGCGCCAATCGGCACCTACCTTGTCTACCTCGTCCAACATAATAACGGGATCATTGGACTCTACACGACGCAGCGTTTGAATGATGCGCCCAGGCATGGCACCAATATAGGTGCGGCGATGACCACGAATCTCGGCCTCATCGCGGATACCGCCTAGCGACATACGTGCAAACTTGCGACCAAGTGCGCGAGCAATTGACTGACCGAGCGACGTTTTACCAACTCCCGGCGGGCCAACAAAGCACAGAATTGGCTCACGGTTGATCTGACGCACGGCTTCCTGTGACTGTAGTGGCTCCGTCGGACGAATATCGTCGGTCTCGATGCCGTCCTCGATAGTGACCGCCTCTTTCGCACGCTCGACCTGATCGGCCTTGCGGTCCTCTTTCAAGCGGCGCACGGCGAGGTATTCAAGAATACGATCCTTAATTTTTTCCAGGCCATAGTGATCTTGATCGAGAATCTCACGCGAATGCGGCACGTCGATCTTCTCGCCCGTTGATTTGCTCCAAGGCAAGCTTACGAGCAATTCAAGGTAGGTACGAATAATGCTGTACTCAGGTGAGACAGTGGGCAGCTTTTCGAGACGCGACAGTTCGCGGTTCGCCTCTTTGAGTGCCTCTTCGGGCATCTGCGCGGCGTCAATCTTTTCGCGCAATTCGTTGACGGTTGCCTGCTCCTCGCTCTCCTCGCCCAGTTCGCGCTGAATGGCTTTGAGCTGTTCGCGCAACAGGTATTCGCGCTGCATCTTGCCCATCTCTTCCTGGGCACTGGTCTGTATCTTTTTGCCTAGTTCGAGAATCTCTAGCTCATGCGTGAGGAAGGTACTCATTTGTTGCATCTTCTCACGTACAGAGTCGATTTCGAGCAACTTCTGGCGCAATTCGAGGTCCATCTGCACGAAGGTTGCAATGACATATACAACCTGTCGCGCCTCTTCGAGATTCAGAGTCGCGGCTGCAACACCCTCTGGTACGTTTTGCACTAACCCCACGAGACGCTGGAAGTAGTTGATGACGTTACGCTTGATAGCTTCGGTCTCGGTGTCCTCCTCCTGAACGTCGGGTCGGTTGGTGACATGTGCCATCAAGTAAGGCTTCTCCTGCGTGAACTCGCCTATATCGACGCGTTCGAGACCCTGCACGGCGATCTGAATCGTACCGTCGGGCATGCGGAAGATGCGCCCAATGCGAGAGACGGTGCCAATCTTGAATACATCGTCGGGTCCGGCCTGATCGAGGTCGGCGGATTTCTGAGCCACGAGTACGACAAGGCGATTGCCATGCATCACATCGTCAATCAGACGAATCGAGCGTTCCTGCCCCACGCCAAGAGGTTGAATAGCAAAGGGATAGACAACAACATCTTTGAGTGGCAGAACCGGCAAAATCTCTGGGATCGTCACATTCTCGTCGTCATCGTGGCGACGGCGACGCGGCTCCTCTTCCATGAAGGCCGGTCCCTCAAAGCTGAAACGGTGGCGGCGTCTTGGCTCCTCTTCCTCCAGCTCATCATCGGTATCTTGCTCTAACACGGGAATATTGAATACTCTGTTTTCATTTGACTCATCCATATCAACCACCTCATCGGAGACAGGAGTTTCCTGTTGCTCCTTCGTTGAAGAGACGGTTTCGTCTGGAGATGTATCAGAGTCTATTTCTTGCTGAATATCTTTTTCTTCCATAATTCTCTCAACTCATACAATTATGTAATTACTGTTCCTAATTCATCCTTCACATTAGACATATATACGTTTAGGTCTGCTTTTTTGTGACATGAGATAGGATTGCGTAGGAAATATGTTTGTATAGAAACGTCAGAATATATCAACGCGGAGACGCTAGAAGCCTTCCGCTCTAAATAATGACGCAAAAAGGCAAAAGGTACAAAGCGGTCTTTGTGTCTTTTGCCATTATAACAGTGTAGGGCGAAATACTATTCCTTCTCTCGCTGATTATTGCATGAACGAGGGAAATTTGCAAGCTTGTGTTTGACGAGTACCTCTGCGTATGCTACTATATTTTTATGTTTCCTTTCATATGTACACTGTTTTCCTGGCGTAAATAGTAGCGCGGAATGACTGAGATGTCATCTCTATGACAATGAGGACAAGAGACAACATGATCACGCAAGGGATCAAACGGTGGCTGAAAAACCTTTTCGCATGGTGGCCCTGGGTACGCACGTCTGCAACTCAGTATGTACAGGCTCCGAGTACAATAACGCAAGGCTCACCACAAGAGACACTGTTTCTTCCGACAGCCGAAGGACTTTCTCCACAGCCAGCACAACCCGGCACCACCTCGGTCGCCGTCGAGCCATTAGAGCAAGAGCCATCTCCTGAAAGTAGACAACTGCGATCCGAAGAAGCTTCTTTCCCGACAAATACATCTTCTACTCAGCCAAAGGCTGATGAGAATACTTCTATCTTAGGAGAAAAGCAGAAAACAAAAGCAGAAGCGACATATACCAACCACGATATACCCTCTCCTACGACTGAGCAACGCCTGGAATTTTTGCGCTACTTAGTCGAGCGGGGTATAGTGAACGAAGGAGACAAATAAGTACAATTAAAAAACAACGTGCGGCTGGTAGCCGCACGTTGTTTTTTAATTGTACTTATTGCGGCTGTGCTTCAGTGTAGCCCTGCTCTTGTGCCTCGTCTGAGGTGACGAAGTATATCACTTCAAGTGAGCCATTTTCAGGCGTGGGCAAGCTATCGAGCGGTGTCTCGATGGGATGATATGTTCTCGTGGTGACAACGCCCAGGAATCTTGCATCGGCAGGAATAACAACATCGTTTGCCTCTGAATCAGTATCCGTCGTGTCTGTTTGCTCAACTCCAGAAATTTCGCCGCTTTCGAGTGCTGTAGAGTCCTCTGGTTGCGCGGTTTCTTGCTCAGGAGTGGGCTGTCCGGTGATCGTTCCCGAAATGGAGATTACGGGCATCTTCTCGGTTGCAGGTTCGTCTGCGTCCAGTTCTGGTTCAGTGGTAATTGAGGGATCGACAACGGGTTCGGTGAGCGTTGGGTTGGTAGCAGGATCGACAAGCGTGAGCGATGGCTGGCCTACAGATAGCGGCTCGGTGCTAGCGGTGTTGATGGAATAGCCTGTAGTACCATTCAAGGAATTGTTTTGCCCAAGGCTCATCTGCTGATTCGCCTGTGCGTAGCGGTCTAAACGATTCTTGACTAAGAGATACACAGCGACGCCAGCAGCGATCAGGCTAATGCTAAAGCCAAAGATGAGCAAGAAGAGATTGTTTTGTGGCCTCTGCGAACGTGTTAATTGTGCGGTGCGTCTCGCCAGTTCGCGCTGTGTTGCCCTACTACGTCTTTGTAGTTCTCTGGTCGCTCGCTTGCTCTGTCTTCTGACCTCTTTTGAGACCTGCTTGCCACGCTTTGTGATATCTTTCGAGGCACGCGAGGTGCGATTTGCCAGTTCGCGCGATGCCTTCTCGCTGCGCTCGGTCAAGTCCTGTAACACGTCGTTACCGCGCTCGATAACAGTCTGCGTTGCCTTGCCGCTGCGTTCCGCAAGGTCGCGCCCAACTCTGCTCCCACGATTGAGCAGTTCCTGGCGATAGGCGTCGTCCCGTAGATTGCCAACAGTATCAGCGATGGCGGCTCCAGTTGCAGCAAGGCGTTGTTGCGATTGCTGATACGCTTCATTGCCGCGTTTTGCCGCCTCATCACGCAAGCCGGTCGAACGTCGGCGCAGACGTGACGCCACCGTCTCAATAACTGGACCAAGCACGGAGATCGTCAGGAAACCTACACGAAGCCAGCGGCTCGTCTCTCGAAATATTTTTCTATTATCGTTGCTCATTTATTCTACCTTTCAGAACATACTTTATAAAACAGGCTCATATAAAAAATACAACCAACATGGCTAGTATGACAGGTTGTGCGATAGAGTGTCAAGAATATTTCTTTTTTTTAATAAAAGAGGCACGTCCCATGAGAACATGCCTCTATAGTCAAAATAAATACAAGTTATACGTCTTCAGCGGTGGTGTACTCGCTGATTTGCAGGACAAGGCGACAGAAGTGCAGCATTGCAGAGGCGGACTCTAAATACGCTTCATCGGATGCAGCGGCCTGTTGTGTAACCATAGCGCGACGACGGAGTGCGCGTAACACAACCATCACATCTTCTCTGAGCGATGGCTTCATGTCTTCACTTTGCATGAGATGTACGACTTGCCGCACAATCGAATCGACCTCGCGGCGCATAAGACTTAAATCATCCATCCAGGGATCGTTCACCTCAGGTGCAACATCGCTATTCGGCACGTCACCTAATGTAAGCGCATCAGCAGCATACGGTTCTTGTCGCTTGGCACGGCTCCGTTTCCGCATATCGCTGGATGCTGGCTTCTGCGTCTTCCGTGAAGATGTACTTGTATCGGGTTCTTCTTGCGTAACACCTAACTCTTGTAGGAGCGAGGCTAGTTCTTCTTCCCAGCCAGCCATACTATAACCTCCGAAGAAATGAGTTGCAAACAGGAGTCTGAGCTGGACTCTCAAAACCGCAAAATCAAATTCGCTTTGGAAATAAGAAGACTCTGTCCCACCACTGTAAAGTCTCCATTGTGTATTTCTCGCACAATTCTTACTCTTCACGAATTCTTATCGGCAGTGTAACACAGTGTTCCATGCTTGTAAATGGCCTGAATTGGGGAGTCTCCATCCTTCGAGAATATCAGGGAGACCGCAAGGATCTCCCCTACACGTTTATCGTTTTACATGTAGGGGAGACCCTTGCGGTCTCCCTGTGTTATAAATGAGCCGATTTGGTACAAAAAGTCAAAACAGCGTTGGTTGCTGTTGCGTCGGCTCCTGCCAATCGTTGTCTTTTGAGAGCTTGTCGGCGAGGCGTGTCGGCTCTGGCAAGCGGTAGCCACGCCCACATTGAAGTACATAGTCGATGCTGGTGGCAAGGCTGATGCGGTGCCCAAGCGAGATGAAGAGGGGATTGACGCGGGTACGGGTACGCACAACGGCTCCGATTGTCTCGCCCTTGTCTTTCAATGGCACCCAGGAGCCAGCGTCTTCACTGAGGGCGGAGGCTGAGTATCTTCCAGTGAGCAGCGATTTCGCGCAACCAATGGTTGGCAGATCGAGCCAGAGGCCGAGATGCGACGCAATACCTAATCGTCGTGGATGCGCGATGCCAGCACCATCAACCATTACAAGCTGTGGACGTTGGTGTAGTAGCGCGAAGGCTCCCAGGACACAAGGTGCTTCACGAAACGAGAGCAGACCTGGGATATATGGCATGCGTATTGGCTCTTCGTAAATATGCCGCTCGACCACTTCCAACTCAGGATAGCTCAGCAGTACAACAGCCGCCCGCGCCTTCCCGTTATTCTCATTGATCGCCATATCAACGCCCGCCACAAAGCGCACCTCGTCCAACTGATCCTCTCGTATAACGCGCTGCATCAATTCACGTTGCAGAGCTATCGCCTCTTCCTGGCTCAAATTCCATTCATGTAAAGGTGTCGTCATAATCGCTACCGTGCTTCCGTGACAAATATCATACGCGGACTATCCAGCGTATACTCGCCCAAATCGTGTGTGCCATACACATCTTTCACTACGAAACCCGCATGTTCGAGCAGAAGCTCCATTTCACTACGCTCGAACAGGTATAGAGAGGTAGTGACGGTAGTACGTTGTACCGTTCCGCCCTGGATATGCTGCTCATAAAAATGAGTTAGCTCTAAAAGGTGCCTATCGACGGCGGTTGCAGGACTCACAAAATGAGTGAGCAT
>CAXUGH010000224.1:0-8877 GCA_964250365.1 uncultured Ktedonobacteraceae bacterium | reverse complement strand
CATCATAGCCGTAGGTATGATTGCCCCGATCAGGATCATTGAGGCTGGTCATGCGCCCCAGGTCGTCATAACCTGCGGTAGTGGTGACGCTGGTCACGGTTTGCCCCGTCTTTGGAGCAAGGTCCATCACCTGCATTGAGGTCAGTTCATTGAGCACGTTGTACTGCATGCTCTTCTGCTCGTTGACAGAGAGCGTGCCGCCATTAACGCCGCTGTCGTACTGCACGTAGCGTACTCGTCCCAACCCGTCGCTATATGAGGCCGTGACGTGGTTGTTCGCGTCAATGCCCGTTGAGATGCTATAGGTTGCACTATCACCACTCACCGTGCCCAGTCCATACGTATTACAGGTTGTGGCAGCACTTCCTAGCGAAGCACAGGCAATACCAGGGACGGCTGGTGGGTTGAACAACGCATCTTTGGTCGCAATCGTGCGCCCTAATGCATCGAGAAAAGTAGACGTACCACCAGGGGTCGTACCTGTATCGTCGGTCGCGCCATTGGGATCGAGCCAAGTGGTGCGACTATTGACGACGAAGGGCAGGCTCTGGAACGTCGAATGGTGCAGGTCGTCGTAGATGATGAAGGAGACGGTGGTATGTGCCCCATCAGGTCCTGGCACAAGTACCTCGACCTTGCGTCCCAGACTATCGTAGAAGGTTTGCGTCACCGCGCTACTGTACTACTCAAACTGCACCCTCATCTTCGCAGATACCTCTAGGCAGAGTTACATGTTTAGGTGAAAGTTTGCAATATCCGTTTTTGTCTAGCCTGATTTGCATTTTCAAAATAGATGACCCTTTTCGACTAACCTGAAGTACTCAGTCACATAATAGTAGACTGTTGACTAAACAAAGACGGACGTTTAGAATTAAGTAGCAAACAATCAGCTTGGTCTAGTAGAAGAGGGTATATAATGAATATCGAATACCATTATCCACACGAACTTCACCAACTTCTCGTCGATACTATTCCACTACTTTGTCGCTCAAAAAAAGATCTTTTGATCTTTTTTGCTGGCGCAGGAGTTAAAGGGCCGATCATGAATAATCTTGCTCTACGCATACGAGAAAACCGAGATAGCATTCATAAATATGAAATGACAAGAATGATTATCACTTGGCTGAATGAGCAAGGAGAGCAAGCTCTACGCGAACGAAGAGAAGTACTTAGACGCATTGCTGAGTGGGAAGATTTTTCTACATGTTGGCCTGATGATCAGCTAAAAGCTCAAGGGCTTGTCACTCAGATACAAAGATTGGTTAATGTGAAAGATTCATTCACCAGAATGAATTTGGAAAGAGAAGAGGCTGAAAGAAAAGCAAGGCAGGTTGTAAACGAAGCACGGGTTAGGGATATAGAAGAGCATAAAAACAGATTATCCTCTTTGAAAAAACAGCTTTACTCTCTTTTTGATACTGCTAACGCACAAAAAAGAGGAAAAGACCTAGAGAATATTCTAAATAACTTGTTTAAGGTTTATGACATTCTGATTAGAGAAGCTTTTATCTTAAAGGGCGATGATAATGAAGGGATTATTGAACAGATAGATGGCGTTATCGAAATTGACGGGACTCCTTATCTTGTTGAAATGAAATGGTGGCAAAAGCCAATAGGCAAAGGAGAAATTGCCCAACATCTCGTAAGACTTTACCAACGAGGAGATGGTCGTGGTATTTTTATATCAGCATCAGGTTATACAGAACCAGCTTTGATAGATTGCAAAGAAGCTCTCCAACAAAGAGTAATAGTTTTATGTGAGCTGAGAGAGATTATACGCCTTTTGGAAGAAGAATCTTCGCTTATTGACTTGCTCAAAGCAAAAATCCGAGCAGCAATGATTGACAAAAAACCATTATTTTACCTAGCAGATTTTCAATGACAAAAGCCTTGCACTGCCCACATGCATGTACAGTCTCCTGTCCTTTTGGATGCTGATCTTTCAAGAGTCGTTGACAAGGTTAAGAAAACGGGTATAAAGCAGAAATGACGAAAAATATCTAGCTTGAGCATCTAATATACCCCTCAAGCTAGATATTTATTTGTTAATGACTTGCCATCACTTACTTTCACAATAGAAGAAGGCGACATCAATCAAGTTCGTGATTTCATATAATGTGACAGACGATGAACTTCGCAAGGTAATACAAGATTTTCCCTAGTAGATACACAATCCAGAATACATAATCCTATGCTCTGCCCGACGCACGAACTCAATAATGATATGACTAGCCAGATGCATAGAAAGTGTAGCAATCATAGTAGTACCCCCTTCAATGAGAAAACCCACGAAAAGCAAAAGTGTAAGGACTACCATTATAAGACCCTTCTTACTATTTGACTCATCATTAAGTTGTTCGTTCGCACACTCCGTTTCTGGAGACATCGGAACCCGCTCACGGCGGGCACAGCATACAACTATTGTAACAATAAGACGTTTAAGGGCGCAGAGGAGTAACAGCACATTTTTACAAACTTTTGAATAAATTTTTAACTTTACTTCAATCTTTCTACAAAAAGTTCACCATGATTATCAGATGTGAACTGTTCTACATCTACTAGAGCGACATACTGAGCATCATTGTCTTCCTCTTTCATGAGAACATCTCCACGTTTGATCGCGTGGTTTCCATGAGTCATGACTTCTCATACATCAGTAGGACTCTGAGCCTCTCACTGCACTACTTTCGCTGGTTCCATCCTCTCGAACATTGCAGGAATGTTCTTTTGAATAACTACGTTGTCGCGTAACCATGTTACATGAGCATTAGTAAAAAATAACACTATGTTCCTCCATATGCGAATATATCCTGTATCTTTCGCAGTAAGCACAAGATTACTTTGTTTTGTGCTTGCCTACAGTAAGAGCGACTAGTATAAATTAGCTCTAAAATATATGATACTCGCTACACAAAATGAGCTAAGAACACTTTTAGCTGTGCGAATTTAGCTCATTGATTTTAAGAGTTGAACTAGGCACTAAATAGCTTCTTATAGAGACGTTTACCTTGCTTTTGCCCCATAACAAAAGCCTTCTCCCTCTTGACACCTCTAGTGTATGGTAGAAGAACCGAAATTGGTGTGCTTCTCACGATGAGAAGTACTAACTATACAAAAGGAGATATTACCTATGCAACTCGCTCTTGCTGAATGTCCGTACTCATTTACCCTCACCCCAGCTATTCTATATGGAGAAGTTCCTGATGTGCCTACTTGGGAAGCTCCTCTCTACCTGGACATGCTCTCTCCTTCCCCTTTGCCTGCTGATCGTGCTCCTGCCATCATCTACATTCATGGGGGCGGATGGGCTGAAGGCGAAAGAAGTACCGCCCTCTACCCTTGGTTAAATCCTTTGCTTGCGGCTCATGGCTTTATCACCGTCAGCATCGACTATCGCCTGAGTCGCTTTGCTCCTTTCCCTTCCCAGATATACGACGCGAAAGCGGCGATACGTTGGCTCCGCGCTTCCGCGAAGGAGTACCGAATTGATCCTGATCGCATCGGTGTTTGGGGAGACTCTGCTGGAGGACAGTTAGCAGCTTTACTTGCAGTTACAGGAGACTTGCCAGAACTTGAAGGGGATTGCGGCTCATCAGGATACTCTAGTCGCGTACAGGCTGTCGTCAGTCGCTCGGCCCCCTACGATTTCTTGAGTACCGGTGGACTGATGATCAATGATGCACCTTCACCTGTAACACAACTCTTTGGGGGAACAGTCTCTGAACGAGAGGAACTGATGCGAAGTGCTTCACCCATATCCTATGTAATTCCAGATACACCGCCCTTCCAGATAGTGCATGGGACTCTGGACGAAACCATTCCCTTTGAGCAAGCAGAACACTTCGCACAAGCACTCAAAGCTGCTGGCAACGAGGTGGACTTTCTTCCTCTTCCAGATGCGTATCACAATCTACGCCAGAAACAACTGCTTCCGTGGTCAGACACTCCCTGGAAGGACTTAGGCTGGAAGGCTCTTTCATTCTTCCAACGTCATTTATGTCAGTAACACTTTTCACAATGTAGTGAGGACGGGCAACCACGAAGGTCGCGCCCTACTATGCACCGGTTGGACGCACTCCGCCGCGTTGGGTATAGTAGGGACTCGCCCCTTGTGGAGGTCCGTCTCTAATCCATTAACCTCCGTCCCACACCGATACAACCTCTCTTCCCCTTGACGCTAATGAGACAATACCCCTAACAACAACCCACAATCGAAAGACACACACATGCCACCATTCTCATTTACTCTTGACGCCGAATGCCCTGATACGTGGGCGCGTGCTGGCACAATTCAGACGCCGCACGGCACGATTCAGACGCCGATCTTTATGCCCGTTGGCACACAGGCGACGGTGAAGAGTGTCTCGCCAGAGGAGTTGCACGCGGGGGGCGCACAGATTATTCTCTCCAACACCTATCATTTGATGCTGCGCCCCGGCTCCGAACTCGTCGCGGACTTCGGCGGTCTGCACTCGTTTATGCACTGGGATGGTCCAATTTTGACCGATAGCGGCGGCTTCCAGGTGTGGAGTCTCGGTCACTTACGCAAGTTGAGCGAGGATGGCGTCACCTTCAAATCGCATCTTGACGGTTCAGCCCATACCCTCACGCCCGAACGCGTTATGCAGATCGAGGCCGAGCTAGGTGCCGACATCATTCTACCGCTCGATATTTGCGCCGCCTATCCATGCCCGCCCTTAGAGGCACGAGCGGCGATGGAGCGTACACACCGCTGGGAGGAGCGTGCGCTGATCGCCAAAGTACGCTACAATCCGGCGCAGGCATTGTTCGGCATTGTGCAGGGTGCCTTTGAGCCAGAGCTACGGCGGCAGAGCGCGGAAATCATCGGCAACATGCCCTTTCCTGGCCTCTCCATTGGTGGCCTCTCAGTTGGCGAACCCAAGGCGCAGATGTGGGAGATGCTCGAAGTTGTCACGCCAGCACTACCGCGCAATAAGCCGCGTCACCTGCTCGGCGTCGGATCGCCTGAAGACCTCGTGATGGGTGTCGGTCTAGGCATGGATATGTTCGATTGCGTACTACCAACTCGCGTGGCGCGACACGGTGGACTCTTCACGCGACAGGGACGCGTCAGTATCAAGGGGGCGCGTTTCCGCACGGAGCATGGTCCCGTTGAAGCTGGTTGCGACTGCTACACTTGTCGCAACTATAGCGCGGCCTACGTTCACCATCTCGCGCGTACCGAGGAGCAACTGTACTATCGTCTCGGCAGCATTCACAATATCCGTTTCATGTTGCGCCTCGCCACAGAGCTACGCTCCGCCATTCTCGCCGGAACCTATCCTACCTTCCGTGACGAATTTCTCGCCACCTACATGCCCGCCTCCGAACAGGTACGCGAGGCACAACGTGAAAAATGGAAAATGGCACGCGCTAAATTATAAGGAGGCAAAGGTGTCTACGACATATCGTTTCGTCAGTACGGAACCGCTGGAACCTGCGTTAAACATGGCGATTGACGAGGCCATTCTCACGCACTATCTCACGCAACAGGTGCCACCCACGCTACGTGTCTTTCGCTGGACACAGACAGCTATTACACTTGGTCGCTTCCAGAATGTCGAGCGCGAAATCGAGCAGGAGCGATGTCAACGGCAGGGCGTCGCTCTCGTGCGTAGACCAACGGGTGGACGCGCCGTCTATCACCGCGATGAATTCACCTACAGCCTTGTCATAGGCAAGCGTGAGAACGTTCCATCGGGCGTGGTCGCCGCCTATGCCTATCTTGCACAGGGCTTACAGGCGGCATTACAGTATCTCGGTATCCCTTCAGAACTCAGCGAAGAGCATGTCAGCAAAAATCCTTCGGCGGCCTGTTTCGCCTCCTCGACACAGGCCGACCTCACCGCCAACGGCTACAAAATTATCGGCAGTGCCCAGGTATGGAAAGACGATGGCTTGCTGCAACAGGGATCGCTTCCACTCGACGATCACGCCGCCGAATTTTTCTCCTTCCTGCGCTTCCCTAGCGAAACAGCACGCGCCGAAGCACTCGCCCTGTACCAGACCAAGACCACGCCCCTGCACACATTTGATCCTCATATCACACGCGAACAGGTGGCAACGGCCTTTGCCACAGGATTTAGTAATGCACTGCAAACTCAATTTGTAGACGAGAAATTGAGTCAATCGGAGTGGGATATGGCGCGACAACTCGTCGCAGAAAAATATAATAAGCTTGTATGGATGAAAGAACGCATCGTCTTGAGCTAGTTAGGCGACCACAACGTGTACCTTATACCATATTTATGAAAAGAGATAGCCAATTATGGAGAATTTCCCTCTGAACACGGCTCTTATCATCATAGACGTACAGCAAGGCTTCGATGATCCTATTGGGGGGCAAAGAAATAACCCGCAGGCGGAACTGAACATTATACGTCTACTTTCCGCATGGCGACGTAGCAAACGTCCCATTTTTCATATTCAGCACATTTCGCTCGAACCAAAGTCGCCGTTACGAGCCGACAACTCAGGACACAACTTCAAAGAAGGGATGCAACCTCAAAACGCTGAGCCTGTCATTCAGAAACATGTGAACAGCGCATTTATTGGTACTAATTTAGAGGCTCGTTTGCGGCAAAATAATATTGCTACTCTTGTCATTGTAGGTTTGACGACAGACCATTGTGTTTCAACAACGACACGCATGGCTGGTAACTTTGGCTTCAACGCATACGTAGTCTCCGATGCAACTGCCACATTCAATCGTACAGGATACGACGGGAAACAGTATTCAGCAGAAGATATGCATGCAATCTCTTTAGCAAGTCTACACCAGGAATTCGCAACCGTTGTTGATACAGGTACAGTGCTTGCTAAACTAGGGAAAGATGACAAATCACAACCTTAAAAACTTACACACGTTAGATATTGAACGTTGCGTCGCTAGGAAATGTAAGGTACAATAGGCGCAACGTTCAGATTACACCATACATAAAAATAGCCATCATCCATATCGTCACGTTAGAAGGAGAATATTGCGTGTGAGCATGTCTATAGAAACGGCGCGAAGAATATTAGAGGCTAGCAAACAACGTGCCAGAGAATTACGTAGTCCCGTGAGCATTGCCATTGTCGATGCAGGAGGCCATCTCGTTCTTTTCGAGCGCATGATGTCTCCCTACGGGTGGGCGACAGGCGATATCAGCATTGCGAAGGCAAACACCGCCGTCATGTTCAATCAATCCACTGATGCAGTGGCGCAATGGGCTGCGGGCATTCCAGGTTTCGCCTCAAGTATGGCGACAATGACCGAAGGTAAATTTATTATGGCGGCTGGCGGTTGGCCCATTCGTTCGGGCGGTGTGACCGTTGGTGGTATCGGTGTCAGCGGCGGTAACGCTCCTGGACGCGACGATGAGATTGCACGCGCCGGTCTCGCCGCTGCCGAAGCACAGATACAACAACCTGTGCAACAACAGCCGGTACAGATGCAGCAACCCATGCAACAGCAACCCGTACCGATGCAACCTCTGCAACAACAGCCGGTACAATCTCAACCATACATTGCATCTCAGTCTCTACCACCATTTTCCTCCGCTCGTCCAGTTACACCGGCACCGTCTGCGCCCTCGTATTCGTCCAGCGAAATACCGCTTTACTATCAGCAACCCGTCGCACAACAGCCACAGCAACCACAACAGCCACAACAGACCTTTACGTCTGCGGAGCGCGTAGAGCCACCTGCACAGGACGAAACACAAGAACCGTCGAACGCTACAAACAATAGCACGGAAGAATCTTATAGCGATAATACCATTCGTCAGAACACCCCTGACCGTTCGGGAGACCAACAAGCATGAGCCAGGACCATTCCATTAGCAAACGTGCAAGGAGAGCGGCACGAGCGCAGCGTACTAACAAACCCGTTCTCGTCACCGACGCTAACAGCGAAAGTGGAAACAGAGAGGAAGAGTACGGCGGTATAGGAACCGCGACTCAAACAATCGACGAGCCAGAGTCTCTTGTGGTGCCGACGCCAGAGCCTACTGAGCAGCCTGTCCGCAGACTTCCCCGCTTCTTCTCAAATGTAAAGAAGAGTGAAGAAGATACAGCGCAAAAAGAAGCAAAGGAGGCCGAAGTCGTGCAGGCTCGTCTCGCTCGTGCTACACGTGGCAAGGCTAATGTCGAAGTACCTACAACAAAAGCCGTCCCTGTCGAAAATAAAAAAGCTTCTGCGACTACACCTGCCAAAGCCTCTCCTGCTAAAGCTAAACCGCAGGGTTTCTTCAAAACGCGTTACATCATCGGCATGGGTATCTACCTGCTCGCCGCCGACTTCCTCGGCCTGTACGAGCAAAAACTCCTTGTCTATCTCGGTTTGGAAAAACAACTCACGAAACTCAATCTCTTCGGCGGCACATTGTCCGTCACGACATCGACGATTGTGTTCCTGTCCTCGCTCATTATCATCCTTGTACTGCTCGCGCGTTTCGACCTTATTCCTCGCAGCCTCGGTGGTGCGTCACGCTCGCGCACAACCGCTGGACAGTCGCAAACAAGGAATACGACGACTCAGGGCGAACGAGTCATGCCACCCACCATACGTCAAGGTGTCCAAGGTGCCGACGACTCGCTGTATCAGCAGTATCGTAGCAATCAACGTAAGAAGAAATAAGCGATAGCGATGTACATTGTGTCTAGTTTGACTAGGCATAATGTACATTCCACCGGCTTTCTGGCAAATACGCTTGACTTATTTGCACAGGGTGCTTATAATTCAAACAGAGACCATAAAAAACACGGTCAAGAAAGTATTCATAATGCTCAGTTACAAACAACCAGTACAACAGAATAGCTTTTATTATTGGTTTAGCCCCCCAGCATGATGGTGGGCCTTTTTAGGCTGAGCAA
>CAXUGH010000223.1:6045-8890 GCA_964250365.1 uncultured Ktedonobacteraceae bacterium | reverse complement strand
GTTTCCATTACATTCTCCTTTGCTGTGTACTCTCTTTGCTTACCATTCTACGTGCTCTAAAAACAAAAAAGAGGGCAAATCCTAGTAATATTAGCCCAATAAATAGCAGCGAAATTGCGATAATTCCTGTTGTGCTATTAGCCTGTCCTATAAAGAGGCCAATAGAGAACAAAAGCATTGCAGCTCCAAAACATAGAAAACCTATAGAATACAAGGTCGCGTAATGGTTGTACCATGCAACGTATATCCCCTGAGATTGCTTTTCTCGAAGTGTGCGTAGACTATGCGGAAGCACTTGCGTTTGTACCGCTATCAATCCTATTCCGCTGATAGCCACTATGATGCTTGCCACTATTTGCAAAATTCGTAAGGTAGAATCAAGAACTGTATTGCCGAGAATAAGTAAATGTGTGTTTAAGATAATCATAAAAATCCTTATATATACTACTCCGCCAAAGGTAATGTAAACCAAAACGTCGATCCCTTACCCTCTTCGCTATCGACACCGATTTGTCCATCGTGCAGGTCGATAATGTTCTTACTGATATATAGACCTAAGCCTAGACCAACGCCAGAGCCGCTACGTACCTCGATGCCTTTGACGCGGTAGAACCGCTCGAATACGTTGGCTTGCTCTTGTTGAGAGATGCCAGGACCTTCGTCGTGTACGGCGACGTAGGCATCCTGTCCTCTTTTTTGCAACAATATGTTGACAGGCTTATCATCAGTGGAATATTTGAGTGCGTTTGAGATGAAGTTGGTAAGCACCTGCTCTATACGGTCAACATCGGCAAAAACGAATACTTCAGCATCAGTAGGAAGTTGGAGCGTTATTGTGCGATTTATTGCACTTCTGCTCTGTTCCTGCACCACATCCCGTAAGACATTTGCGAGGTTCGTATATTCCATATGCGGCTCTATTTTATGCGCTTGAATGCGTGACATGTCTAACATGTCGTTGATCAAGCGGATTAAGCGGTTGACCTGTGTGTTGGTGCGTCGAAGCAGGTCTTGCGCCTCCTCTTGCAGACGGCTTCTCTCTTCTACCGTCATCGTCTCCAGGTCCATCATTCTTCTGAGGCGTCGTTCCAGAAGTTGTGTGCTGCCCTTGATGGTCGTGATTGGCGTCTTCAACTCGTGGCTAGCGATGCCGAGAAACTCGTTGATACGCTGGTTGGCATCGCTGAGTGCGATCTCGTTGGCCTGTGCCTCTGACCTTTCTTGGAGCAGACGTTCACGCTCAATCACCAGTGCCGCTAGCTTTGCCACCGCTCCCGCCAGTGCCATTTCATCTCGCGTATAGGTATGTTTGTCATCGTCGTAGTCCAGCGAAAGTAAGCCAATCAGCTTTCTGCCTACAGTCATCGGTGCCAGCAAAGAATTTCTGGGACCATGACTTACATATTGCTCATCTTTTTGATGAAGCGTTGCATCCAAGCGTACCACTTCGCCGTTACGTAGACGCTCTATATCGGTAGCATCTGCCATATCGACCAGATGTTTTTCTGGCATGTATCCCCACCAGAGTTGCTCCTGTTCAGGAGTGAGACCGACAACGGCAATGGGTAGAAGTCGCTCTGTTTCGGGTATCACCGCAATAATGCCCACTCGCTTGCAATTCAGTACGCCGCTTGTCAATTCTACCAGTCGTTGGACTACTGTATTGTTCGAGTTTGTGTCCTCTGCCTCTTGTGCTGGCTCACCTTGAATCAGCGTTTGCGCCATTTCTAGGAGTGCATGTGCGTTCGCTGTAGCGGCACGTTCAGAGCGACGAAGTGCCGAGACATCGTGGCTGATAGAGACGGCACCACCAATTCTTCCCCACTCGTTATAGAGCGGCGCCGCGCTGACCGTAAAATACTGCGTATCGCCCTTTTTAGGTCGCCACACCATCTCGACGGACGTAACCGACTCTCCCTTTAAGGCACGGCCTACAGGAAGTTCTTTTTGTGGAAAAAAGCTACCGGTTGTAGTACGTAGCCTGTCCGTTGCCAGCACTGGATAGCGTATGTCGCTCTCCTCTTCTAAGAGTCGTCCCGCGCTATTGATGCGTACCAAACGTCCCTGTGCATCATACACCGAAACACTATCTGGTACCGTCTCGATCACGGCATTGAGCAGAGTGCGCTCCTCAATCGCCCTACGTCGCGCCTGTTCAACCTGACTGGCAACGATGCTGATAGTAATACCTATGAGCAGAAACAGTACGCTCTCGACGAAACTTTGTAGATCATTCACGTTTAGGGAGTAGTGAGGCGGTAATACAAAGAAATCAAGCAGCACTATACTCACAACCGTCGCAAGTAAGCTTGGTCCTGTGCCAAAGTTTAGCGCGATGATCGCGATGCCAAGAATTTCAAACAGGCCAGAGAACTCGAATGTTGGAAAGATGTGCATGAGTAACATTGTGCCCAGCGCGGCAAGCACCTGTAGCACAATGCCCAGCAAATAGCCGATAGCAGGATGACGCCAGGGTTCGGGAAACCATTGCGGTGTGAATGCATTATTGAGAAAAAAGCGCGAAAGTCTTGTCCATATCGATGTATGGAGGACTGGATTATTATAATAGCTATCGTTCGCTACCTGCTCGCGTTGTGCATACGCGTGCGCGAAACGATTCTGGTCTATTCTCTCTTGCCCTTGAGGAAGAACGAGAGGAGAAGATTGCTTTTTTTTAGGTTGATTCTTACTCATATTATCATCAGGCTTCGCCGTAGTTTGTTTATCAGTGTATAAAAAGCAGAAAAAGACTCTACTGTTGTATACGGACTGCTTTACGAGAAAGTGACACAGGAGTATTGCGAAGAGGGGGGGGGGGGGGGGGGGGGGGGGACAGGAGAAGACA
>CAXUGH010000223.1:0-6035 GCA_964250365.1 uncultured Ktedonobacteraceae bacterium | reverse complement strand
GCACTACAAACTCCCTCTGCTGGTTGCTGTTCTCGCCCGCCCGGCGTCCGAATACTCCTACTGTTTGATAAGACAGGTTGTGGGACAACCCGAATCGCGCTATAATCTGTCATGAAATCACCACAAATTGACTATTAAACATGTCATTGAAGGATACGAAGATACAATGCTATTCACACTGCCACTTGTGCTATTTATTGTGATGACCGAGGTCTCGATTGGCTCGTTTACCGTGCTTGTGCTGCTCGATTGGCGCAACGAGGTGAAACGCGGCTTCCTCGTTTCATACGCTCTTATCTATCTTGGCTTGACCTATCTCACCTATCTGTTCCAACAGAATTTTTCGACGCCTGCTCTGCTCAGCACCTATCCGCAGCTTGACCAATACTGGACGCGCTACGAGACGTTGCCGCTCTTGCTTTTCTTTCTCCTAATGATACCCTACAATGTGCTGCTCTGGTTTGATAAGACGGCTGGCGTAGATGCGAAACGCAATGCCGAAAAAGCTCAGATTGAACAAGCGAACGCAGAAGAAACACCCTCCGAAAAAACTTTCGTACCAGCAAGACGCTTCTCGGTTGTGCGTATTTTGCGCCTTCTCAGCGGTATTGGTACGGTAGCGGCTGGCATCGTCACGCTATTCGTGATGGCGATGATTTACCGTCCGTTAGCCTCCGCGAATCTCGGCGGTGCCTTTACTGTTGCTAGCTTCTTCGCCGCTGCTCTTGCCCTCGGCGGAGTCCTCACCGCGATGTGGCTTGGTCACTGGTATCTAGTCACACCTGCGCTCTCCGAGAAGCCGCTACAGTTCGCAACTACGCTTGTCTTACTTGGCGTACTGGCACAGGTGGTTTTCGCATTCACCGCTGGACCAAGCACTCCACAAACATCGGTACCGCACCCTCCTGTAATCACAACGCCTACAACCACACCGCAGCATGTGAAGCCTGCCGATGTGCCCACCTATACGCCTCTGAGTACAGACGCTATTGGCTGGGTACGCGTTCTTGTCAGTTTCATTATTCCACTCGTGCTGGGGGGCCTCGCGTGGAAATTGATACGCGACCGCTCATTCCAATCGGCAACGGGCATGCTCTATCTCGTCGTCGTCTGCACCCTTGCAGGTGAAGCAATGGCACGCGGCCTCTTCCTCGTCGGCCTCTAAGTTGCACAACACTAAACACAATGCTGCTCCTGTGTCGCAGACACAGGAGCAGCATTGTGTTTAGTGTTGTAATGTTTTTTCGCGCTCTTTCAGTTCGCGGCGTAGAATTTTGCCAGAGGCCGTCTTAGGAATAGCACCAATGAACTCGACGCGGCTCACGCGTTTATAGCCCGCGAGCTTGCCATTGGCAAACGTCATGATATCGTCGGGGGTCACGGTATCGCCCTCACGTATCACGACCAAGCCTTTGATGAGTTCGCCCGCCTCATCATCAGGAACTCCGATAACTGCTGAATCTACTACTGACGGATGCTCCAACAGCAGAGCTTCGATCTCAGCAGGAGCAACGCCAAAGCCCTTGTACTTGATCATCTCTTTCTTGCGATCAACAATATACGTGTAGCCTTCCTCGTCCACATGCCCGATGTCGCCAGTATAGAGCCAGCCATCGCGGAGCGCACGCGCCGTCTCTTCTGGAGCCTTCCAGTAGCCCTGCATGACTTGTGGACCGCGTATCACCAACTCGCCATCCTCGCCAACTGGAAGTTCGCGCGTCCCTGTCTCAATATCCATAATCTTCTGTTCGGTATTGTGAATGGGCATACCGATACTTTCCAGGCGCATGACTGGAAATGGCTGCGCGTGCGTGAGTGGAGACGCCTCCGTCAATCCATAGCCCTGCACAATCGTCACGCCCGTTTTCTCATGCAGCTTGATCGCAGGAGCAGTTGGCAATGGTGCCGCACCGGAGAAGATAAACTTCACCTTTTTCAACTTGCTTAAATCGACAGGCGCGTTTGCCAGTGCCAGCACAATTGGCGGCACGGCGAAGTAGTGTGTCACATTGTACTGTTCGCACAGGTCGAGCGATTGTAACAGGTCGAAGCGTTCCATGATAACCTGCGTGCCGCCACCGGCAAGAAATCCGCCCGTGAGCATGACGCCATAGATGTGATAGAACGGCAGAAAGTTGAGCGCAACATCTGATGCATCGAGGTGGAGAGCCATCAGGAATTGTAGATTGTTCGAGGTCAAGTTGCGATGTGTGAGTAGTGCCCCCTTTGGCAAACCGGTTGTACCAGACGAATAAGGTAAAGCTGCTAAATCGTCGCCAGAAATGTCTACCTGCGGAGGTCGCTCTGGTGAGGACGCACGCATAAGCGAGGCAAATGTAATAGCATTCGCTATACTCTCAGGTTGCTTCTCGCCTGTCACCAGAATATGCTGTAGGTTGGGAAAAGCTTTCTGGCTCATAGCAGATTGTAGTATCGGCACAAGGCTGTCCTGTATCAGAATGGCCTTCGCCTCAGCGTTTTCAATCTGGTAGGCCACCTCACGCTCTTTATAGCCAGGATTCATAGGGCTAACCACAATACCGAGCGATGTGGCTGCGATAAACGTAATGGTGTATTCCGGTCGGTTGGTCATATACAGACAGAGACGGTCGCCCTTCCGTAAACCCAGAGCATGCAATCCGTTAGCGGTGCTATTGATCATCGCTATGACCTCACGATAGGTAAATATCATGTTGTGATACACAATAGCGAGACGGTCGGGATTGCGCTCGGCAGCGGCTCTCACGAGGAAATCGTAGGGAACATCGGGAAGATTAATACGAGGACGAAACAATTCAGGGGCAAATATTTTCTCAGACATGCCTGGGCGTCCTTTCTGCTTCATTCTAGCAATGAACAAGCACCATAAAAAGACCGATAAATGGCATTATAGGCGCACCCTCCAACAGGCGTAGGGGTCCGATTTATCGCACCCTCGGACGAGCGCAGCAATGTCCGTTCGTCTAGGTAGGAGCTTAGTTTGTCACACCCTCGGATGCACCAATGGAAACATACTAGTTCCCATTGAGCAAGCTTACAATGTAAGTTGCTGTGCTATGTAGCATAGCGCAATTGCTGGACAAGGTCAAGGCATAACAGGGACACCCTTGCGGTCTCCCTGTTATTCTCCCCTACATTTTATGCGATAATACATGTAGGGGAGACCCTTGCGGTCTCCCTGTTATGCTTGCCGAGAACATGATGTTCGGTAGGCGAAAGGGGAATATTTATGAGCGCTACAGAAGTTGAGGGTCTCGACTGGTCCACCGAGCGGTTTATTCCTGGTTTCCAATCGGTTACACACCTTGATGTTTATAATGTGACTCAGGCATCACATGAGACACTGCTTCCCCTCTCTACACTCGTAGGGTTGATTAACCGTCCACAACCAAAAGTCTATCTTATCACGGGCGACGACGAGACCTTCTGGCTTAAAGAAGTATTTGGTCATGTGTCGCAAAATGTTATTTCCGCTACGAACGATGCTGTCCTGGACGCGCTCTTGAGTGAGTATCATAGCCTCGTAGAAGGGTTGATAGTCTACGATGCAAACCTCGAAGACTCGATAAATGTGGCGACGATGCTTGCCGCACAAAAGAATGCTCTCGTCGTATCAAGTACACAGGCGACGGATTTCCAAAGTAAGTACTCGTTTTCTGTTCTTGATGACCTCTCTACACACGGCTGGAAAACGCGTCTACACGCATATCATTGGGCATTACAGAATGTGCGGAGCGGCTGTTCATCGCGTCTCGTCGCGGGCGTTGACGCGAAAAACATTGGTCTACGCCCATTTCTTGTTGCCACACGCGCCTTTATTTACGATCTCGACTCGCGCGACTACCTTCCCTCCCCACAAACCGTGTTCACCGATGGCCTTCTCTCCGAGCGTGAGTTGATGCGCCAAATCTTTGCGTCATACTCACCAGGAGCAGCACATATTGGTTGGTTCGCCGATGAGGGTAGCGGCGTAAACTTGACTTCAGAGAAGGCGATAGCCGTCCTTGCCAGCGACATTTTTGCAAATCTGGAAGTATGGACCGCTGTACAACCCTCCTCTTCTCCACCTCCTACTCTGTCAACATCTACGCGTGAAAACGAGGTTGCTCCGTCTGCAAACACTGTCTACGTCTCATTTACCATCAGTGATGGCGATAACCTGCAATTTTGCCAGCATCGCCTAAAAAATATCTGGCGCGATAGTGCCAGGGGATCGTTTCCGATTGGTTGGACGCTTACTCCTTCTCTCGCACATGCGGCTCCTTTGCTTGCGGAATACTACAGGTCGTCCGCGACTCCTAACGACGAACTTATCGCAGGTCCAAGCGGAGCGGCCTATATGTTTCCTTCGCACTGGCCCGATGAACATCTCGACGCATTTCTGCAAACCACAGGAAAACAGATGCAAGCCATGAATATGACCACACTCGAAGTGCTTGATACCAATTTCTTGCAGGGTTCGGGACTACCCGTCGTCTCCGCTCTTGGTGGAAGAACAGGCATGATTTTCACCGACACAAGAAGCCAGGATCGCTATGTCCAGGCATTACGTCCTTATGGCTTACAAGGCATTTTGAGTGGAGCTGGCTCGAAAAAAGTTGAATGGAAGTTGATTGATGGAATTATTCTCTATCAGAATCTCGGCCTTGCGGATAGCGTCGAGGGGACAGTTGCCATGATTAAGGACGCGGCGAATACCCACTCCGAACGGCCTCTCTTCCTGAATGTCTATGTTCTAGCCTGGAAGACGAGTCCCTCCGATTTGAAGACGGTAGTCGAGCAGCTTGGGAGCGGCTACGAAATCGTGTTACCAAAAACCCTGCTAGCTATGCTTGCCGAGAGAATCGTATGAATGGAGAGCGACAAATACCCAATGTGAGTTGCTACCGCCTGGCCTACGGCATACATCTAAGCCAGACCGAAAATGGAGGGATGATCGCTCTATGCGACTATCCCCTCCGTATCGTCCCACTCAAGCCTCTCTTCGCAAAACTGCTTTCGCTTTGTTCGCAAGCAGAATACACTCCTGAGCAATTAGCCGTAGAGATGCAGCAACCACTTCAACGCATAGAAGCATGGTGTGAGCAATTGCGCTGGAAAGCACTACTCGACGCAGGACCCGTTGCGCTACCTGTAACGTGGCCTACTATCAGCATCGTCATTCCAAGCTATAACCGTGTAGCTGAACTTGAGCGTTGTCTACATGCCTTGTTTGCCTTGCACTATCCGCATGCTCGCTTAGAAATTATCGTCGTCGATGACGCCTCAACAGACTCCACGCAAACAATGCTAGCAAAACTGATGCAAGAGGCCGCGAGTCACGAACTGTCTTTACGTTGCATTCGTCACGCTTTCCAACAGGGTGCCGCAATCAGTCGTAATACGGGAGCAGAGGCGGCGAAGCACGATATTATCGCCTACATCGACAGCGATTGCGTCGCCACTCCCGAATGGCTTCACGAACTGGTGCCACTGCTACAGGACTCGCGCATCGCCGCCGTTGGCGGCATGATTCGCGGCTATGACAGGCACACTCTACTTGGTCGCTACGAAGATTCCTGCTCGTCCCTCTACATGGGAGCGTGGTCACAACAGGTACGTCTCAATAGTCCACTACCCTATCTTCCCACCGCTAACTTACTGGTGCGCCGCTCCATATGGCAAAAACTCGGTGGCTTCGCACCGCTCCCACAAGGCGAGGATGTAGATTTCTGTCGCCGTATTCTCCTTTCAGGCGCAAACATGCGTTACGAGCCGCGTGGCCTTGTCTACCATGACTACCGCACAACGCTCACATCATTCCTCAAAATACGCGCCACCTACGCCTCTGCCGAAGCCGCCCTATTACAACGTCATCCCACCGAACGCCGCATCCTGCTCCTTCCGCCCGAACAAGCCACCTTCGCCGGACTCGTGTTGGGGAGCGTGTGGGGATTATTGTGTGGGGGGTGGTTGATTGTAAGGAAACGAATAGGGAAGCAATATGACAGGGGCGAAACGAGGCATGACAGGGGCAAGTCCTGTCACTACTATAC
>CAXUGH010000222.1:2940-8966 GCA_964250365.1 uncultured Ktedonobacteraceae bacterium | reverse complement strand
GGAAGAATCATACTCTCCATCTCCGCAGGACTGTGGTACGTTCGCACTACCACCCCTTCCCAGCCTGCCTGAATGCTTGAATGGGAGGGAGGAAGAGTCTCGATATAGGGATCAAGCTCATAGGTTGATACGGAAGAAGGAATACGACGCATCTCAGACATACACACGCTTTCTCACAAGGAGACCAGATATTTCATCTCACCCAGTTCTTTTTTGTGTCTCATTTTTGCCTCCTTCAGTATAGCACAAATTTTTGATGAGAAGATGGAGACGCTGGAAAGCGTCTCCATCTTCTCATCAAAAGAAACTATCTCTTTGTCCGCTCTAGTTCCGCGCATAATACGGGCGCAAGAATGGCGCAGGCTTATACGGAATGAATGCCGGAGGTACCGGATTCAGGCTTGGACCGAACGAAGCCGCTTCTAGATTCAGCAGTGTTGGGTCTGTCGTATCGTCCCATCTTCCAGTATTGAGTCGGTTAATGAGCGTTGCGAAGGCCGTCAACTTCTCGGCAGGAGTGAATGTGCAGTGACCAGCGCGATGTACGAAGGTTTGACGGAGCAGATTGGAGTCACCGTTTGCCTTGACGACGCTCTTGTATGCTTGCTCGTCTTCAGTGACCACGAGGCCGTCGCCAGTGGTGTGAATCGTGAGTACGGGAATATCCAGGTCGCCGTTGAACGAAATGTACTTGTTCAGATACTTTTTCGCTCCCGAATCGGCCTTGATGCGCGGTGCTTTGTTGAGGGAATCCAGGTCTACATCGAGGCTCAATCCAGCCTGTTTGTAGAGTGCCTTGACCTCATTATTATCTACCGAAAGCTTCAACTGCTTTTCGTAGTCAACCCCGATATTCCAGGAGGGATTACCGCCAGCACGGTACTCAAGTTCGGCACGCGCACCGAAGGCAAACGCAAAGTCTACCTGACTCTCCCATAGGTATTGATTTTGCTCGCGTGTTGTGTAGTCCTGTGGAGCAGGCTCAGGCGATGCTGGATCGAACCATCCAGGAATGTCGCCAAGTGCCGCGAGAAGAGCGATACGCGCACGACTTTGTGGTGTCTTCTGTGCAGCCTGTAGAATGGCTTCGGCCTGATTGAAAGTAGCACCAGGATTGGTGATATGCACAACTGGCAGTTTTCCACCAGCTAAGAGCACATTGAAGGCAAAAGCACTATCGAGTGCTTGATTCCATGTGCCAATGCCACCCGCAACCACGCCACACATAGGCAGTGCGCCAGTGAAGCGGTTGGGATATAACTGTGTCAAGCCTGCCGTGATAATGCCGCCGAGCGAATCACCCCATGCGACGGTACGCGAAGGCTTGCCACAGGTCTTGCTGAAATAGTCGAGCAAGGCAATCTGATCGTGAAATGCCTGTTGAATAGCCCACCCATTTTGACTGTATGATGAGCCAGCCAGTGCGTAGCCTTGACTCAGCAGTGCTGCACCACTTGCAGGGTCGCTAGCATCGGGAGCAGGATTGAGTAGTGGTTGTGTAGGAAATACGTAGCCATGACTGTAGAGTGCCAGTGTTCCGTTCCAGTTCGATGGGACTGCGATGGTGTAGTTGGCTCCCTGAATTGTTCCCTGCAATGTGTTGGTGCTACTTGCCATCACGCATGTACTCTTACTATGAGCGTATGTCGTGCTAGAGGAGGTAATCGCAAATCCGCTCATCAGTGCGAACAGTGCGAGAAGGAGGAGAAGGCGTCGTTGCATACTGATAGTCCTCGGTTCTTCACAAATATTACATCGACTAAGAAAAGTGTTTGTGCTATGTAGCATATAGCACAAATGAGTGTGTATGCAAGGGTTAGGTAGCTCCAGTAGCAATAGTTAATTTGCACATGTTACCACATTGCCGAAGGCAATGTGGTAACATGTGCAAATTAACTATTGCTATTATAAAAATTGGAATCGTGCAAACCTTGACAAAGCGCATAGCACTCGGTATACTAACTACTAACATAGCAATAGCACTTTACAATTCAATAGTAAGCAGTAATAACTGCTCTCATCACGAGAGGTGGAGGGACAAGGCCCTGTGAAACCCGGCAACCCATCTGCACAGTGCAGAAAGGGTGCCAATTCCGGCGAAACATGAAAAATTTCGCAAGATGAGGGGAATGCAACAAACACTCGCACCCCTACATCGTAGGGGTTTTTTATTACTACTCACTATTGTATACGACGATGTATTACCAAGAAGAACTGTGAAGAGGACGAGTATGTATATCGGGCAGTTACAGAAAGTTGGTGACGATGAGATACCAACACTGCTTATGTACAGAATGCACCTCTGAGTTGCAAGTCGAATAACCCAAGGGGTTTGTAGACTGTGCCGGATGGCTCCGTTACATGCTAGAGTCGGAGATGAACACTCTGTTTGTGTCTCTCTCGACTCGATAAGTTCGACATCGTGAGGTGTCGATAAATCAGGGTGGCACCGCGAAGACCTGTTATTCCTCGCCCCTGTCAGGGGGAACGAGGGATTTTTTTGCTCATTTTCGGCAAAATGGGCTATGAGACGAAAGGATGCAGCAATGCCTGACGACGAAAAAGGAGTTGACAACTCGCTTCTATCTTTGGGTGAAGGTGTAGGAAGTAAAGTAGAACGGATCAAGCTAGAGAGTGATTATCTGCGCGGGCAGATTGCCGAAGAGATCGCACAGGGCGGAAGTCATTTCTCCGGCGACGATGTGCAACTGCTCAAATTTCACGGCACCTATCAGCAAGAGAACCGCGATGTGCGTCAGGCGCGAAAGGCGAGCGGAGTCGAGAAAGAGTATAGTTTCATGATTCGTTCGCGCATTCCTGGTGGTACTTTGACACCCGAACAATATCTTGCTGAGGACGACATCGCGGGGCGTTATGCTAACAGCACGTTGCGTATCACGACACGGCAAGCCTTTCAACTGCATGGCGTGTTGAAGGGCAACTTACGCGCGACCATTCATGATATCAATGAAAGCCTATCTTCGACGTTAGCTGCTTGTGGCGATGTGAATCGCAACGTCATGGCCTGCCCTGCTCCCATCGTCGATGCCGCGCACGAGCAGATACAGGAACTCGCCAATCGCATTGCCCTCCATCTTGCGCCGCATACGCACGCCTATCATGAAATCTGGGTGGACGGTGAGCAAGTTGAGATCGTGAAGCATACAGAGGAGGAGCATGTCGAGCCAATTTATGGTAAGACCTACCTGCCCCGTAAATTCAAGATTGGCGTTGCCTATCCTGGCGATAACTGTATTGATGTCTACACACAGGATATTGGCTTGATTGCCTCGATTCAGGGAGAGGAGTTAGAAGGCTTTACCGTTGTCATCGGTGGAGGTATGGGCATGACACACGGCAAAACCGAGACCTACCCGCGCCTCGCAACTCCGCTGGGTTTCGTGACTCCTGACGAAGTAATACAGGTCGTGGAGACGATTGTGACGGTGCAGCGTGACTACGGAGACCGCCAGAATCGCAAACATGCACGCATGAAATATGTCGTCGAAGATCGTGGTATCGCGTGGTTCCGTAATGAGGTTGAGACGCGGCTAGGACGTACACTACAAGACCCGCACGAAGTAACATGGCAAGCGGCGGAGGATCACTTGGGCTGGCAGAAGCAGCGCGATGGGCGTTGGACGCTCGGTATCTATGTCGAAAACGGACGCATCAAAGACGAGGGAACATTGCATCTACGTAGTGGTTTGCGCCATGTCGTAGCAGAGTTCTTGCCAGGAATTCGCTTGACTCCCCAGCAGAACATCCTGCTCACTGATATCAGCGAGGAACAACGCATACCGCTAACAGCCGCGCTAGCCGCTCACAACATCGTTATCAACCCCGCTGACATTGGCACACGTCGCCTCGCAATGGCATGTCCCGCCTTGCCTACCTGCGGACAAGCTCTAGCTGAGGCCGAACGTACTTTGCCAACGCTCATCCGACAAATCGAGGCCGAACTACGCATATTGGACCTGGACGATGAGCCACTGAGCGTGCGTATGACTGGTTGCCCCAACGGGTGCGCCCGCCCATTCATGGGCGATATTGGCATCGTTGGTCGTTCAAAGGACATTTACAACATCTATGTCGGTGGCGATCTTGTGAATACTCGCTTGAACGCCCTGTATGAGTCATCTGTTCACACTGATAAGATTGTCACCACAATACGGCCTCTGCTTGCGCTTTGGCGAGACGAGCGAGACGGGGACGAAGCCTTTGGAGACTTCTGTTATCGTGTCGGCATGGACTACCTGCACGAACGCGCAACAGTTTCGTAGGGACCAGATGTATCGCGTCCGAGGCGTGATTTATCACGCGAGATCAGGTCCAAGATTGCTTGAGGCGCGGGTTCACAAGAATCTCGCTCAATGAATTGAGCAACGGACGCGATACATCTGGTCCCTACGAAATACTGGCGAATCAACAGGGGAAAGACAACATGGCGAAATACTATCCAATAATGCTCGATGTACGAGGTCGTTTAGCTCTTGTAATTGGTGGAGACCGCATCGCCGCTGAGAAAGCGACTGCGCTTTTCACGAGTGGTGCGAATGTGACTGTTATGAGTCTCACCTTCTGCGACGAATTGCACCAACAGGCGGAGCGGCATGAGGTAACATTGTGGCACAAAGCCTACGAGAGAGGCGATCTAGCAGGTACCTTTGTTGTCGTCGCCGCGACAAACGATCAAACGCTCATAGACACGCTCTGTGCCGAAACGCAGGAGCGCAGTCAATTGTTGAATATTGTCGATGTGCCCAAGTATTGTTCGTTCATTATCCCTTCCATTTTGCGGCGTGGACAACTGACCATCGCTGTCTCTACGGAAGGTGCGAGTCCAGGGCTGGCGAAGCGTATTCGTCAAAGCCTCGAAGACCTGTTTCCACATGCATATGGTGCCTACTTGCGGCTCGCCTCGCTTGCACGCATGCGGCTACGCAAGCAGGGCGTATCGTATGCGCGGCGCGACGATTTTTTCGGCGATTACTATGCCTCGACCATCCTGGCAAAGCTTGCTGAGGGAGATGTCGAAGCGGCAACGCGAGAAACTTCCAACCTTTTACAAACCTACGATGTTGTTGTATCCAGTAGTACCCTGCAAGCAGGGCTTGAGGAGGAGTGATATGTCAACCGTGCTACGAAATCGAGCGAGTGACAACGAGCCAATTCGTCTTTGTGTCGTCGAGAATCCCAAAACCCCTGCACGGGGTAGAGTGTTTCTTGTCGGTGCAGGTCCCGGTGACTCCGAACTTGTTACGGTAAAGGGATTAAACGCTCTTCGTATAGCCGATGTCGTCATTTATGATCGACTCGTCAATCCCGACCTGCTTGATGAAGCACCACTACAGGCGATTCGTGTCTTTGTCGGCAAAGAGTCGGGGCGACAGGGTGTCAAGCAGGAAGATATCAACGCGCTACTCGTGAACTACGCTCAACAGGGTTATACGGTGGTTCGTTTGAAGGGAGGCGATCCCTTCGTCTTTGGGCGTGGTGGCGAAGAGGCACTGGCAGTGGCAAATGCCGATATCCCATTTGAGATTGTGCCAGGAGTGAGTTCGGCAATTGCTGTCCCTGCCTATGCTGGTATCCCTGTAACACATCGCGGCAAAGCGTCTTCGGTTATGATCGTCACGGGACACGAGGAAGATTCGTCCGAACATTCAAAGGTGAACTGGGAGGCCGCCGCGCACTCAGTTACATCTGGTGGTACGCTCGTTGTTCTTATGGGTGTCAAGGCACTGCCACGTATCGCTAAATTCTTAGTACGCTATGGCCTCGCACCCAACACACCCTCAGCGGTAATTCAACAAGGCACAACACTGGATCAACGCGTAATCGTGAATACGCTCGACAAAATCGCTGAAACTGCGAAAGCCGCGAAGATAAAGTCACCAGCGATCACGATTGTCGGTTCCGTTGTTGATCTAAACGAGCCGCTGGCATGGTTCGACGAAACGTGTGCGGAAATGCCCGAACTTGTGGCGATTTAGAGTAACGTAGAAACGAATCCAACCAGGGCG
>CAXUGH010000222.1:0-2840 GCA_964250365.1 uncultured Ktedonobacteraceae bacterium | reverse complement strand
ATGTAGGAGGACTTAAAAGCATGGCCTATCGTGCCATTCATGTGAGCGATGATCCATTAAACTACTTCTTACAGACGAACGATGAGGGACCGTTTTTGCGTGTCTCTGATGTTGTATTGCGAGCAAACCAGGACCCTAAAGAGGTGTTCGCACATATGATACGCATTGGGACGGGGAGTAAATGGAGCCATTCGGCGATTCTCTATCTACTAAGCGATCCCGAAAAGGGATTTAACAATACATTTCTCATCGAGGCGAAGACAAAGGGAGTACATCTTGCTAGTTGGCGCAATGAGGTTGTGCCGTTTGAGCAATTCAATGTTGGCATTAAACGACCTCGGCTCGATTGGTACAGAGAGACGCCTTATGAGCGTGTGCGCCATGATCCCAGCGACCCGGAAGATGTGCATGGTATTCGTTATCTACGGCATGTGCGTGGTATTGCGCTGGACCAGATCAATGGTCTCTATGACCACAAGACGGTGATAGAGCTAGCGGGACTTTACGCCGCACGCGCCGCACGTCGCCATCTTGGTGGATTGCCCATTGTTGCAGATACAGCGCAGGGCATCGCCGACGTTTTCAAGAAATGGGATGAGTCGCAATCGGATGCAACGCACATACTACAATTTATCTGTAGCGGCATTATTCAGTATAGCTATTTTGAGGCTTTACGACGTCGTATTATGCACGATATTGATATTCCAGGGCATCACCAAGCTGCTGAACACAACCTGAGTAACATGGAATGTGTGATTTTTCGTCCAGACCCAGACGGGTTGGTGAAGCAATATGTTCACAAAGTACAAAATGGCGAGCTAGATATTCATAATCCAGCACCAGATGACGTACTTGACCTGCTCAAGACCGCGACTCCCGCTGACTTCAACAATAACGAGAAGCTAGAGTGGCGATTCGTTATTGTCAAAGGCATGGTGTGGCGCATCGAAGACGCACCCGATGACTACAAGCCGCAAAGCGAAGAGGAGGAGAATGTGTTGGAACAGATGAGTCCAGAGCATCGTAGCAAGAACTAAGTCCATATGCACATAGCCGAAAACGAACCTATTGTATCCTTCACACTTGCACGCTATCCCAAACAGGCTAGCTTGAGAGCATTATCGCATCTAGGGTTAGACCGTCTCCCCCTTGCTCTTACACCCGGTCTGCGCTTCTGGCGTTTACTTGGTGTCGGCAAGGGGCGCGTATTCGACCCACATGCCGACCTACAACGCTATGCATTGTTCACCGTGTGGGACTCCTACGCCGCCCTCAAACACTTTGAGGAACATTCGGGAGTTATGCGCCGTATTCAGCAACGCGCCGACGAAGCATGGATGGTGCATATGCGACCTGTGAAGTGGTACGGCAAGTGGGGTGGACGCGACCCACTTGCTGGCATGACACCTACAGAGCCACTCGAAACCGGTCCTTGGGTTGTATTGACTCGCGCCACGCTACATCCAACCAAGATACGCGCATTCCTCGACGCCGTTCCCGCCGTTGCAGAACATTTACTACAGCAACCCGACCTTATCAACTCAGTTGGTGTAGGCGAGGCACCGCTGATGTTTCAAGCAACAGTGAGCCTCTGGCGCACGTTACCCTCCTTTACCACGTTCGCTTACGGCTCTGCCCCTCACATCGACGTGATACGGCGCACCCGAAAGGAACAATGGTACCGCGAGGAGTTGTTCGCACGTTTCCGCCCTCTTGCGTCTTATGGGACATGGGATGGCGTTAATCCTCTAGCTGACTACCAGTGAAATTGATTTGTGTTGAGATCAAACGTTCCTATAGTCTTTGCGCTATCAGTAATGGTAAGTATATTCTTATTGATTGCAAGAATGGTTAAGGCTCCTTTCATTTGTGGTGCCTGATACATTGTTACATGTATCTGTCCCGTCGTCATATCTTCGCGCAAGACACACAAGATGCCCACCGACGGATTGCGTGTCATGGAGCCAGCGTAGACCGAGACGAGTGTTGAGTTGAGCATTATGCGGGCGATATTGGTTGGATGTAGCACAGTTTCAGGCACAGGAATTGGACCCCCTGTAGATAAGGGAAAGACACCGTATTGCGTTTGTTGCGGTGTCGATGCGATCAGCGTTGGCGTTGCTGCAACAGATGTAGGAGTTACAGGTACAACGCGTGTGGGTGTACTCGTAGGTTTAACTGCTACTGCCGAATTGCTCGTCTGCTGCGGTGCTTGCGTAGGCACTGCTGTCGCCACTGGTGTCTGTACCTGTTGCTGATTGACATTAGGGGTAGAAATGGCGCGTTGTGCCTGCGAGGTTTGTAAGTGAAACGTCAAGGCGATAAATGCGCTGAACAGTACAAGGATGAATGCTGCTATTGTGAGTAACAAGGGAAGGTGAAAGCGAGTTTGCCGAGTTGCAGATACGTTTTTCTGGTTTGTTGTGCGTTTGGACATGGTAAATAAATCCTTCACAAGAAAACCTTGAGCGGGGAAGGTCAGGGCGTTTGCAAGGGACGCCTTGACCTTCTCGCTCAAGATGCAAACAGTTTTTATTGAATATAAGTGGAGAATGTCATCCACGGCAGCGTTTTCGCGGTACAGCTATTGGAGGCGGTGGCGTTATACATTGCCGACCATGCCTGTGCGGGAGAGTTGCCAATCGTGGTAGCCATGACGCCGCGAATGTACATGGGGCCGCCCATGTTAGCGCAAGCCCAGTTATTCAACACTTGCCAGTCATACGATGCGTCTGCGTTGTAGTAAATTTCAGGTAAGGGTAAATTATCGGGCGCACCATAGGCGACATACCATGTCTGATAGCTCGTCCAGTAGCCCGGAGCATCGTCGCCGAAGTCGA
>CAXUGH010000221.1:1050-9033 GCA_964250365.1 uncultured Ktedonobacteraceae bacterium | reverse complement strand
GGTGAGTCAACTGTTCCATCTGCACCATCTGCGAGTTGTTGACGGTGGCGATGGTCAGCGTCGTGCTGCCGCTAGAAGACGTGCTGGCTGGGGAACATGCTGCCAGTACAGATAATAACATCGCAATGCCTGTAATACAGGCAAGTATACGAGGAAAACGCTTCATGGTTATCTCTCCTCATTGAAGTACTTCGATGCAGTAAAAAGAGAACGCATTACATTTTCAACTCATCATTACACAACAGTAATAATGAGCAAGAGGAAATGGACACTCCTCGTTTAGAGTGTGCCATTGGGCAATACTTGAGTCTTCACGCCGACACCACGCTTTACAAGGTCGAGTGCCTGCGTAAATTCATTCAGTGGAAGTGTCTGTGTAAGTATGACCTCTGTGGTAATAGCTCCACTATTCACGAGGTCCAGTGCTGCTTGATAAGAGTTGAGGACTGCCATCGAGCCTACAACCGTGATTTCGTCGTTGTAGATGCGGAAGGGCGAGAGGGAAATTCGTGACTCCTCTGGCGCGACGCCAAAGATCATCAATTTGCCACCACGCTTCACCGCTTTATAAGCACTCTCAATAGCTGGTGCAACACCCGTTGCATCAACGACGCAATCAAAACCAAGCGGCTCATCGGCAAGCAATGCATTTATATCTGTACCCACATGAGATGCTCCTAACTGCTTTGCTCGTTCCAGACGCTGTGTATTGAGATCAAGCACCGCCGCTTTCGCAATGCCACCTCGTAACGCGAGTTGCAACAGGAGCAGTCCCATCGTGCCAGCACCAACGATGAGCAGAGTATCGCCGAGTTGAGGAGCAAGACGATGAATACCATGTACCGCACATGAGATTGGCTCGATTAGTGCGCCTTCACGATAGGAAATAGTGTCGGGCAAGACATAGGCATTTGCCGCTGGCACCGCGACATATTCCGCGAAGGCTCCATTGACGGTATCACCAATCGCGCCCCAGTTCAAGCAAAGATTGCCATGACCTGTACGGCAGAACGTACAATGACCACAAAACAAAGAGGGATCGACCGCTACCCTTGTGCCAATGGTTATGTTGGTATTCTTCATACCAATACCGGAAGGAACATTGCTACCAACAGCCACAACCTCACCTGCGAACTCGTGTCCAGGCACAATAGGATAGGGAGACGGGGGAAACTCACCAGCAGCGATGTGTAGATCGGTACCACAGATGCCACAGGCACCAACGCGCACAATCAACTCGTGAGGTTGGGGAGTGGGATCAGCAACATTACCAACATGAATCTCGCCAGGCCTTTCAATAATAGCTGCACGCATGGGGATAACACCTTTCAACTGAACTAACACGACGATGACGAGTCATCATTGAATCATCATTTCAGAAAGATGGTACAGTCATTCCTTGTTGCTTTTAGAACATAGAATGTTTCAATAGAAACATAGTAACAGATATTTTGTGAAAATTCAATGGTAAGATAAAATTTTTTGCTTTTTCAGAAGATGAATGCTACCATTGAAGCAGACATTGTTTCCATAGAAACAATGTCTGCTTCAATGGTAGCATTTGCTGTATAAAAGGAACTGAGTTATTTCATGGAAAAATCCCGCTTAAATGCGCTAGATAGACATAAACAGCTTATTGCCTTACTCAAAGCCAACGGTAGCTGTTCCATTTCGGAAATGAGCCGCATCCTCAATGTGTCTCCTATGACCATTCGACGTGATCTTCAAGTATTGGCGGAAGAGCAAGTTGTGCAAGTAGAACATGGCTTTGCACGCTTCTCCGCATCGACACGAATTGAACCTAACTTCAATGTCCGCGTACATGAACATCTACTCGAAAAGCAGGCCATTGGGCGTAAGGCCACACACATGTTCATAGAAGCGGGAGATGTGATTGGCATAGATAGCGGAAGTACCGCAATGGAGGTTGCCAGTAACTTGCCGGATATAGAGCTTACCGTCGTGACTCATTCGCTAGCGGTAGCAAACGTGGTGGCACGCAATGATGCCTATCGACTTGTTATGTTGGGCGGCGTCTTCGATTCTGAATCACAATGTTTCTTCGGCTCTCAGGTTGTCATGCAACTGCGAACGTTACACATTAACAAACTATTTCTTGCCGCCAGTGGGTTACTCATTCCTGAGGGACTTTCATCGAGTAAGCTGCCCGATGCTGAAGTCAAACAGGCTCTCATCAGCTCTTCGCGTCAAGTGATTTTATGCATGGATAGCTCAAAAATAGGCAAAGCGTTTCTTGCACGTTTCGCAGCATTAGATACAATTCATACACTCGTGACGGATGATAAAATATCTGATGGAAACAAAGAGGCACTGGAACAACAGGATATGCAAGTCGTGGTGGCTAGTACGGAGGTAGCAGAGGATATCGGTTCATCCGTTACGGTAGACATTTAAGTAAATTTATAAACCAGGGCGCCCTAGCCTAATCTACACATACTTCCCCCGTCGCAGCACCCTATGAACAACCCTAAAGCCAGCAGATTCGTAAGCTCGAATTGCTGGTATGCGGTCGCCATTTGTCTCGACGCGTGCCCTCTTTGCACCATAAGCTTTGAAACGGCGCAATATTTCGTGTAGAAGTGCATTACCTAGCCCTATGCCCTGCACGTCGGGGTGTACGCCAATCGGCTCGATCTGCCCAATCGCACGGAATGGGTCGAGCCAGCCAACACAGAAGCCTACCAATGTTTTATCGGGCGCAACCAGCACAAGGTCGAGTTCGGGATTGTAGGAAGGAGTCAAGAGCGTTCGTTGACGCCACTCAACGGTCATAGATGTACTCTCGAAGGCGGCGCGATGCAAGGCAACATATGCCTCGACCTCTTGCATGCCTGCCAGTGGACGAAGCGTAAAACCTGCTGGTAGCTGAGCTTCTGCTAAAGGCTCTGTGAGGAGGTGCTGCATCTGCACATAGTAGTAATCTTCTTCGAGTGTATAGCCATGCTGCTCAGCAAGAGTTTTGCGTTCAAGATCGTCGTCGCGAAATTCTATCCAGTAGGGTAAAGGCTTACCACGCTCCGCGTCAAGTTCGCGGAAGCGTCGCTCGATAGTGCTATATATCTGCTCCTCTACTGCCTGTTTGTGGGAACCTGGACGAACAAAGTAGTCAAGAGCGGCCCACCAGTATTGCCATGCTGCAAAACCTAGCAGTACACCGTTTTCATCTTCCCATATATAGGCATCGCGTCCCGATTCGGTAACAGGCGAGCTTATACGCCAGGGTAGGTCAACGATATGTGGATTGCTTGTGGGCGCAGTCCTGGCAAGTTCGAGAATTGCAAGGAAATCCTGTTCGCCTACAAATGGGCGCATTGATACAGTCACACAAACTCCTAATCATCAAATTTCATGCATCACAAACAACCAAAGGTTGTTTGTGATGCATGAAATTTGATATTCTACTACCACGCCCCTGCATTCGATACTCCATTGGCTGGCGTGGGTGCCACAAAGTTGAAGTTGGCAGGGCAATAGGGATAGCCTGTTGCAACGGGCGGTTGTGGCGATGTTATCGGCAAGAATGGCGCAAAAATCGGTTGTGTCGGAATTGGTGCAGGTGCAGCGTATGATGGCACCGTTCCTGGCATGAACAGGTCAGTGGTGTGAACACCATCCTTATAGGTGACGGTTGCCCGTTGCAGACCGCCGGGATCGGTGAAATCTCGGATGGGATGACCTTGTTCCGCAGCGAGCATAGCATCGTGCCAGATGGGAGCAGCACCATCGACGCCAAGTACGTTGATCATCGGAGTGTTGTTATCATTGCCAACCCAGACGCCCATCACGTAGTCGGTGGTGTAGCCCATCGTCCAGTTATCGCGGAAGTCGGTGGTTGTGCCCGTCTTCGCGGCGGCTGGTCGTACCGCACCACGATTACCGGCCCAGCAGTTGTCGCGTGAGTTGGAGAAGAGTTGTAGTACGTTACAATCGAAAAACTCTGGTTTGCGCGACTCGTTATCACTCAACACATTGGTCATCATATATGCAAGTTGTGGACTCAACACACGCGTTCCCTTGAGTGGCTTGTGCGTAAAAATCTTACTGGTACTGGCGTAGACCACCTTGTTCACAGCGTAGTACGGTACTCGCACACCGCCATTAGCAAAAGTGCCATAGGCAGAGGTGTGGTCGATAAGTTTGACACCAAGACCACCAAGCACAAGCGAGTAGCCAGGAGTCCCCTCGTAGGAGGTAACGCCCATATTGTAGGCCGTGTTCATAGAGTTAGCGATACCGACATGCTGCAACACCTTGACGGCTGGCACGTTCAACGAGTTTTGCAGAGCGCAACGGAGCGTCATCTGTCCATGAAAGTGCATGTCGTAGTTCATCGGTGTAAATGTCGGCGGATCGCCACCAGGAAGTGGAATGGTCAAGGGCGTATCGGCGATTGCCTGCGCTGGTGATGCTCCCTGCTCAAAGGCCGTTACATAGACATAGGGCTTGAATGACGAACCGGGTTGACGATAGCCCTGCGTGGCAACGTCGAACTGCCCGTCGATCCTCGGATTATTGTAGTCGATGCTACCAAGTAGCGAGATAATCGCGCCTGTATGATAGTCGATCATGACTTCGGCGGCGTTGCTCACATTATGGCCTGTTGAGTACAATTCCGCGACATGTTGTTGCGCGATTTTCTGAATCTTGTCCTGGAGCGCGACATCAAGCGTCGTATAAACGATCATGTCTGAGCGCGAGAGTTGCTTGCGCGTGAGATGATAGGTTTGTTCCAGTTGTGTCAACACAAAATTGAAAAAGTGCGGGGCACGATTCGTGGTGACAGCCGTAGGAGCCTTGAAAAAGCTGGGACTCAGCACCTCGTTCATGGCATCAATCGCCTGTACTCTCGTAATATATTGCTGGTCTACCATCAGGTCAAGTACAAGCTGGCAACGATTGATAGCGGCCTGTGGATGCTCAAATGGCGAGAAGGCATCGGGCGAGTTTGGCAGACCAGCGAGCATAACGGATTGTGCAAGGTCCAGCTTTGAGGCGGCGGGCTGTCCTCCTGGCACATCTGAAATACCAAAGAACATGTTCGCGGCTGCGTCGATGCCATACGCTTGATCGCCGTAAAAGATGCTATTCAGGTACATCTGAAGAATATCGCGTTTGCTGTACTGGCTGTTGACCTGGGGCGTCAACACGATCTCTTGCAACTTACGTATGATAGAGGGGTCATTTCCCACTATGAGGTTCTTGATAAGCTGCTGCGTAATCGTGCTACCACCTTCCACCACGCGCCCGTGCTGCAAATCATCAAGGGCGGCACGAAGTATGCCCATAACGTCGATGCCAGGGTTCGACCAGAAGTTTTTGTCTTCCACGGCAACTGTCGCATTAATGAGATCGGGCGAAACCTGATCGAGTGTCACAGTGGTATGTAGTCCCTGATCGACAAGTTGTCCAATAAAGACGCCCTTGCTATCATACATTTTGAGGTTGTCATGCGGTAGCAAATCGTGCAGTGAGGTAACAGTTGGCACATATTTCGTCTGTGTATCGCTATAAAAACGGTAGGCCGCATAGGTAGCCGCGCCGCTCAGTGAGAGTACCACCACGAGTAGCGACAACAACGTGCTAGCAAGAGTCACCCAAAGGCGTCGCGTTTTGGAGCGATCCTCCACGCGTGTCAGACGCAGATTTTTGCGAGAGAGATGGCGTAGCAACAGTTTCCTGCGCCGCTTGAACTCACGTCCCTCCAAGACTGCTTGTGGAAGAGAAGGCAACGTCGCCGTAGAACGGAGAGCGACAGGGATAGGTGTATCTTTTACGGATACAGCTGTGCCATCTCCTCTATCTTCATCGGAGGGAGAAAAATAATTTTGGAAAGCTCTCTCTTGCTTTATAGCTTGTAAGGCTCGCTCCTGCTCTGGCGTAATAATAGCCTCGGAGCGAGGTCGAGATGGTGTCACGGGAGGCACCTTGGAAATACGTTCGGGTGGCGTCTGATTCTCTTCTAAGGACATAGCTATACTCTCCTATACCCTTGACTTATACATTTATCTGTCTAAATACAACATAACATAAAGTGGTGAAAGGAGACAATAATCAAAAAAGGTAATAGCTCACAACTCTAACAGGGAGACCGCGAGGGTCTCCCATACATGTAAGGTTGTTATAATGTGTAGGGGAGACCCTCGCGGTCTCCCTGTCTTACCTATATAGACGTAGAAAGTAACGAATAGTTGCATCGAAATCCTTATTTCAATCAGAAATTGTTCTTCGCCGTCGCTAGCGACGGCGAAGAACAATTTCTGATTGAAATACTTGACAGGCTTCCTGTTAAGTATGACAATAGAGGAAACAATATATTACAATGTTCTCGATGGGCAAAAAACGTCTGCAATAAACAAAGATACAACCCGTTTATAGAGATAAACGTATCAAATGTGTTTGAGAATGGTAGGGATATAATTTATTACACCCTGCGTGGTCATAATTTATGAAGCCTACTGAGCTAATCGAGCAACAATAGAAGACAATAACTATGCAGCAAATCAATAGCGGAAACGACGCTACGAACTCCGAAACTCCATCTGATGTTGCACCCGCTCTCAGTCAACCTGGACGCCCATTAGCCGATGTACCAACCTCGCCATCTGTTAATATGCAAGAGGTAGCGCGTGCGGCGGAACGCGCACGACTACGACAGAGCGTAATGCATGTACGTATACGCCATTTTTATTGTACGTTAGAAGAGTCGTTTGACCCAACGTTACAGGGACAGAGCTTTGTCGTTGGCACTGGTACAGGTCGTCCTAACGAACCTGGACGTGTAATCGACGCCTCGCCAGCCGCGATGCGTTTGGGAGTCACTCCTGGTATGCCGTTACGCCGCGCTCACCGAATCGCACCGCGTACACGCTTCATGCCAGCATCCTATGACCGCTATCAGCCAATTCTACAACGTCTGCGCGAACGCTACCGCGCCTATTCGCGCATCATCGAGTCCATTCCTATCGCGGACGCCTTTATCGACCTGCGCGGCTGCGAAATTCCTTTTGATTCGCCTGTTGCCGTTGCCGAACGCTTGTGCGCCGAAATCGCGGAGATGGGCTTGACGGCACAAATAGGTGTTGCCAATGGCAAGGCAATCGCGGAACTGGCTGCGCTCATGAGCCGCAAGGATGGACGGCAGGGCGTCCTCTATATTCCTGCGGGACGCGAGGCATCGTTTGTGCAAACGCTCCCTCTGTCACTCCTGTTACAACTACGAGCGGCAGGCATTGGTAGCCCTGGTGCCTTTCCCGACCTTGAGGATTCGCGCGAAGGCTCCAGCTCACGCCCACCAGAGGTCGAGGGCAAGAGTGAGCAAATCGACCCTGTTGCCGTAGCGGAAGTGGTCACGCACCTGCGCGACTTCAACATCACCACCTTTGCACAGGTTGCCTCGTTGACTGAAGAGGGAATTACACGTCGTCTCGGACGACTTGGCGCGTGGGTATACAAAGTTGCTCTAGGCGAGGATAGCAGTCTGGTTGTTCCCGATGCTCCACCACTCAGCCAGAATGCACGCGTGCGCTTTCATCATGCCGCCGACGCCGATGAGACCTGCGCCGCCATACGCAAACTTTCAGACTACCTCGGCGAGCGTTTACGCGAACAAAGACTCAAAGGACAAACAATTGCTCTGATTCTCTGGCCTAACCGTACCGCACACCGCGACACGCGCAAATTGATGATGGGCGAAGAGGGCGAGGCGATGGCAACGGCTGGCGAGGAAAGCATCGGGGGACAGATGATGCTCACACGCCATACCGATGATGCCGATGTTATCGCGCAGCACGGTCTGATGCTCTTCGCGCACTATCACAGGTCTCCCAATCGCTACCTACAGGTGCAGCTACGCATCGGCGATATCGTCGCAACGATACCCGCATACTATCCACCTCCTGCTCGCGCTCGTGGTCGGGCAACACGTAAACTCGGTAGCTAAAAAATAAATACGGATGGCGTGTC
>CAXUGH010000221.1:0-1040 GCA_964250365.1 uncultured Ktedonobacteraceae bacterium | reverse complement strand
GCCTGCTCCGGCGCGGGCGCCGTCGGCTTTCGCCCGGGCGCCCGCCGCGCCCCCCCCGCCCATCCGTATTTATTTTTCCTTTGTATTTTTGAGAGCCTCAAGCTCTTGTTGACCACGCGCCTCCAACTCTGCCTTCCACTCATCTCTATAGGGACGCATAACATCAACAATCGTTTGCGCTATCGCAAGGTTGCGGTACCATTTGGAATTGGATGGCACGACATACCAAGGTGCCTCCTCCGTGCTACATTTACTCAATGCGTCTTCGTAGGCTTCGTGATAGTCATTCCAGTACTTGCGCTCAGCCCAGTCACTCGACGACAACTTCCAGGCTTTATCGCGGTCCTGCTCGCGGGCAAGCAACCGCTGTTTCTGCTCTTCGTTGCTGATATGCAAAAAGAACTTCAGAATAATAGTTCTGTTGTCGGTCAGCAGTTTTTCAAAATGGTTGATTTGTTTGTAACGTTGACTCCATACCTCTTCGGGCACAAGGTTATGCACACGTACTACCAGCACGTCCTCGTAGTGTGAACGATTGAACACGCCTATCATGCCGCGCGAAGGAGTGACTTTATGAATACGCCACAGAAAATCGTGCAACATCTCTTCCTGCGTGGGTGCTTTGAACGAATGCACTTCGCAACCCTGTGGATTCGCCGATGCAAGAACGTGGCGAATAGTACCATCTTTGCCACTGGTATCCATACCCTGTAACACAATAAGCAAACTATGATGCTGGGCGGCAGCTAGGTACTCCTGTAACTCGCTCAATTCGTCACTTAACTTCTCCAATGTTCCTTTCGCCGAAGCGTGATCGACATGGTTATCAATATAACCTGGATCGTAATCCTTCAGCTTGACCTTTGTGCCCTCGTCGATTTTCCACAGCAGTGCCATAAGCTTTTGACCTTTCTTGCATAGTTTGTATTCTGCACCTACTATACAAGCAAGGTGGGCAAAGAAGCAAGAGAAAAAGAGTTTCGGGGGGGGGGGGGGGGGGGGGGGGGGGGGGGGGGGGGGGGGGGGGGGGGGCGGGGGGG
>CAXUGH010000220.1:0-9037 GCA_964250365.1 uncultured Ktedonobacteraceae bacterium | reverse complement strand
TTTTATAGCGTTCTTTTCCTCCTCTACAACCCATCACTGATCTTTATATCGCGGTCCCTACAGGGTTTCCTAATCGGAGGAAGACTCGGCAACGGGTTTATCGTAGTATTTTTTCAGCTCCATCTGTAACAAGTTGTGGTCGGCCCACAGTTGTTGCGGTAGTGTGTGATATTCACCATCACAAATTGCAATGGAGTTTGCACATTTGAGATGGGGATTGAGACGGAAACGAATGGAGGTGCCGTCTATATCCACCCAGATATGGCGACGTGTATAGCCCGTGCCCCATTTGAATAAGACAGTGGAGTCGTATTCCTCAAACCAACCCCGCCCTTTTAGAAGATTTTTGTTGATGCTCTGCAACATTTCCGCCAGTCCGCTGTCACGCAATATACGCTTCGCGTTCTCATGCTTTTCCTGACGTAATGTTTCTTGCTCTTGTTGAATATTGTCTTGGCTCGTAGGATGTACCTGCCTTTTCCGAATTGATAAAAAAATCCATATTAAAATTCTGCGTAAGCATCGTGTTCCATGAAGTGGAATGCTCGCTGGCCTGAAATCTGCATGTTGGGAGGCGCAAACACCGGGTGATGTCTTTCTATGCTCTCGGTTAGTAGCACATCTGGCCGACGAACAATGTGATGTGACGAAATAGAGTACACATTATTGGACGACTGCTTGGCGTGGCGTTTCGCGTCGGCGACTAGCAAGCCAATTTCGTCCACGCTATGCGGATAGCGGTTGCGATTGTTGACGACGCCAATAGAGAGAGAGACGAGAGGGAATTGATACGCACGGCCTTTGCGGTCTACACCGCTGATTGAGCCACGTTCTAAATCATCCGGTCGATACAATAAAAAGCTCTGCTGCTTAAAATAGGAGAGAATTTTCTGGCAGAGTAAGTCGGCCTTATCGGGAGTCGTCATCACCAGGAAATCATCGCCGCCAATGTGCCCAACAAAATCTGTGGAATTACCGAACTCATAGACCATACGCTGGCATGCCTGCCCTACGAGTAAAATCATCTCATTGCCCGCCAAGAAACCATAGCCATCGTTGAATGCTTTGAAATTATCGAGATCGAGATAGAGAAGACTCCATGAATCGGAGCTGGCAAGTTTGGCATTTAATGCGTACTCTATCTGCAAACCACCCGGCAATTGTGTGAGAGGAGAGAGCGAGCATTGCTGAATACGACGAATCTGGCAACGAACCAACGCGAGTAATTCGTCTGTATCAAAGGGTTTGGTAATATAATTGTCTACCCCAAGTTCAAAGGCACAAATCTTTTCAGCATGCGAGGCACAGGCACTCAGCACCACAATTGGAATATTCATGGTTTTGGGATGCTCACGCAACTGCTTTATGACTTCATACCCATTCATCCCTGGTAGCATAATGTCTAAGACTATAAGTTGTGGTGTTTCGCGTAGTGCGAACTGAACGGCCTCTTCGCCGTTGAGGACAGTGACAGTGTGATATCCCTCGATATCGAAGGTTTCTTTAAGTAGTTCCGCGATTATTCGTGCGTCCTCAACAACTAAGATGGTCGTCATTTTTGCTCCTGCCTCTACATGGTACAACACTATAGTATACTAGACCGCTCGCAAAATTGCTACTTCAAAGAAGAGCATTGCGATTAAAGTTACTTTCAATGTGCAGTTAAGAGCCTGTGGTAATCCGTCTCCCCAGATGGACATCGTACAGGTGCAGGATCGAGATGTGGATGCAAAAATAAGAGAGTCATCATCCAAAAACTCAATACAAATGTTCAATTTGTCATTCGATATCTAAAGGGATAAGGACGCCGAGAACTGCTTTGGCTTTCTTCAATTACACGTAAATACACTGATGGTGAAATGGAACATGTTTATCGTATCTGTCATAATTAGTATAACATTCTTGTGCGGAGTTGCAAGGGTTTTGTTATACAAATTTTGTAACATCGTAAAATCTCACATAAATTCAGTACAATATGACTTTTGGATAAATGTATGTTATCAAAACTCGCCGCCATCGTTGGCGGCGAGTTTTGATAACATACATTTGACTTTTCGCTTGATAAGCATTTCGTACATATGGTATACTCCGTGTATAGATACATCGGTATAAAAACTCCTTCAATAACACGAATATGGGGAGCGGAAGGGCAAAAGATGACCTCATCAGCACTGGCTGAGCGACCAATCACATTTCACAGCAAAGGACAACCAACGTTTTTGCTCGAAGGCATACTTCACATTCCTAAAAAAACGGACAACGTGCCAGGAGTCATTCTTTGTCCACCACAACCAGCCAGTAGTGATATGAACGATCCGTTGACGGTTGCATTAGCAAGAGGGCTAGCAGAGTCGGGAATGTTAGCGTTGCGCTTTAATTTTCGCGGCGTACACAAAAGTCAGGGACAACAAACCGATGGACGTTTAGAGCCACTCGACCTCGGAGGGGCATTAGATACAATCACGCGCATACCAATAGTCAACGCGTCAAAAATATGCGTGATTGGGCACGGGTTTGGAGCGTACATTGCGCTCCTCTACGCACCTTTCGACCCACGTATACGCACCGTTGTCGCTATAAGTCTCCCACTTTTCCGCGCGGCTAATGGTTTTCCGCGCCCTTTTGAGCGACCAAAATTATTTGTGACAGGCGAGTTCGATGAGATATGTCCACGCTACAAGCTTGAGCCTTTTGTCGAGCAACAAACGGGTCCGAAAGGACTCAAGGTAGTTACTGGCGCACGTCACCTGATGCGTGGGTACGAGGATGCCGCCGTCACGACTATTATCAAATACGTACAAACATGGGCGACTATGCCTGGAGTATAAACATAGATGAATCCTACGAATCCAATTATCGTACAAAGTGATCGTACAATTTTGCTAGAGGTGGACCATCCGCTACATGCCGAGGCACGCGATGCCCTTGCTCAATTCGCGGAACTGGAGAAGTCGCCGGAGCATATTCACACCTATCGACTTTCGCCTCTATCTCTGTGGAATGCGGCGGCAGGTGGTATGAGTGCCTCTGCTATCCTTGAGCTTTTGACACACTATAGCAAGTACGCTCTCCCCTCGAATATCACCGTTGACATCCGCGACTATATCAATCGCTATGGACGTGTCAAGCTGATTCGCAAGGGTGACGCTCTACTCTTGACATCAGAAGATACGGCACTGATTGCCGAGGTCATGCACCACAAACGCACGCAACCGTATATTCTGCGTCAGATCGACCGTAACACTATTCAGGTCGATGCCTCGCGGCGTGGGCACATCAAACAGGCACTCATTCATATGGGCTTTCCAGCCGAGGACTTAGCGGGTTACACCGATGGCTCCTCGCTACCACTCAAGCTGCTTTCGCCCACTCATAACGGCAAGGAATTTCAGCCGCGCACCTATCAATACGCGGCTTCGTCGGCCTTCTATGCAGGTGGGGCACCGAGTGGTGGTAGCGGTGTAGTGGTGTTGCCGTGTGGTGCTGGAAAGACAATTGTTGGTCTCGCAACCATGTCGGACATTCAACGTGCAACGCTTATCTTGACGCCCAACACCGTTGCGGTACGCCAGTGGATCACTGAAATTCTCGACAAAACCGATATTCCGCCTGAAATGGTGGGCGAATACACAGGCGAGCGCAAGGATATCTGTCCCATCACCGTTAGCACCTATCAAATTCTCACGTATCGGCGCACGATCAAACATGATGACGGTACGCAGGAAGAGGTCTACCCGCACTTTTCGCTCTTCACCGGCTATGACTGGGGCTTAATCATTTATGACGAAGTACACCTACTGCCCGCTCCCGTGTTCCGTGTCACAGCGGAAATTCAGGTGCGACGTCGTCTGGGACTTACCGCGACGCTTGTGCGCGAAGATGGTCGTGAGGCCGACGTATTCAGCCTGATTGGTCCCAAGAAGTACGATGTACCCTGGCGCGAGTTGGAGAAACAGGGCTGGATCGCAACGGCGGAATGTCATGAGATTCGCGTTGGCCTCAGCGAAGATGAGCAGATGAACTACGCAACGGCAGAGGTACGCGAGAAATACCGCATCGCAGCCGAGACGCCCGCGAAACTCTCGGTTGTTCGTCATCTCGTGGAGCAACACCAGAATGACCAGATACTGGTCATCGGGCAATATATCGACCAACTCAAGCAACTTGCGGAAGAGCTAGATGCACCACTACTCACCGGACGTACTCCTAATGGGCAACGCGAAAAGCTCTACGAGCAATTCCGACGTGGCGAGATCAAGCGCATGGTGGTCAGCAAGGTGGCGAACTTTGCCATCGACCTGCCCGACGCCAATGTCGCTATTCAGGTCTCCGGCACCTTTGGCTCGCGTCAGGAAGAGGCGCAACGTCTTGGTCGCATCCTGCGCCCCAAAGGAGATGGTGGTATGGCCTACTTCTACTCCGTTGTCACGCGCGACACCCGCGACCAAGAGTTCTCCGCGAATCGCCAGTTATTCCTCACGGAACAAGGCTACCGCTACATTATCGAGGACGCCGAGGCGTTGACTGCAACGGCGGCTCAATGAAATAAACACAACAAAAACAAACGCATCCCTAATAGGGATGCGTTTGTTTTTGTTGTGTTTATTTCATTCATGCACATAGCTTGACACAAGCCTGTCACGAGTGATATTTTGGGGGACAAGATAGAAAATTTACAGAATTGCAGAGGATCGCATGGCAAATAGCTACATCGACGTGACAAGCGAAGATTTTCCTGAAAAGATACTCCGATCACCGTTGCTGGCAATCGTCAATTTTTCAGCGGAGCAGACGAGTGCCTCAAAGATATTAGAACCAGAGTTTGAGGCAATCAGCAAAGAATATCAAAATAGAGCTTTGTTCGCCAGAATTGATGTCACTGGACAGGATGAGTTTGTTAGACAATGGAATATTGAAGGCGTCCCTACCATCGTCTTCTTCAAGAGCGGTCACGAGATTTATCGCATTAAGGGTATTATGATGCGCGATAAATTGCGCCGTCAGATCGAAGGGGCTTTGCTGGCAAGTTAAACTGGTAGTAAGTAGCCCTTTCCTACATTATTTTTATTTGTTGCGGAGGTTGAGTTGGTTGTGTCATATGTGTATCCCTTACGCCTTGAAGCGTCGTTACACGAAACACTGTGGGGCGGTCGTAGACTAGAATACGGAAATTGGAAGAGTCTTCCTACAGGCAATGTCGCCATTGGCGAAGCATGGGAAACAGAGATTACTACCGTCGTACAAAACGGACCTTCTGCCGGGAAGATGCTGGGTGCGCTCGTGGACGAATGGGGAACGGCACTTCTAGGCGAGCAAGCAGAGGCGATTTTCGGCTTCCGTTTTCCCCTGCTCGCCAAATTCATTGATGCGAACGCGAATCTCTCGGTGCAGGTTCATCCCGAAGACCGTTACGCTGCACAACATGAAAACGGCAAGCTCGGCAAGACCGAGTTCTGGTATATTCTTGCCGCAGAGCCAGACGCGAAGATTGTCTACGGCTTCAAACATACTACAAACCGCGAAGAGGTGCAACGCGCCATCGAGCAGTCCACGCTCGAAACGCTGTTACATGAGGAAAGTGTGTCGGCGGGCGATGTCGTCTTCGTACCTGCTGGTACGGTACATGCTATTGGAAGCGGTATTTTGCTCTATGAACTGCAAGAATATTCCGATGTTACCTATCGCATGTACGACTACGGACGTTTAGATGCATTCGGGAAGCCGAGAGCATTGCATGTAGAACGTTCGCTGGACGTGTCGCGCTATAATGCGGCATCGCGTGTAAAGGCAAAACCAGTCGTTCTCGCGGGTAGTTCCGATTACGAAGAACGATGTCTCGTTGCCAGTCGCTACTTTGTTACACGGGAGTTGCTGTTACGAGAGCATGGTAGCGTGCAGAGAAGTACGGACAAGAGTTGCGTCATTCTTTCCTCGCTCGGTGCTGAAATTCGCGTACTCTACGGAGAGAACTTCGCACAGAGCGAAACGCTCGCGCGCGGACAGACAATGGTGCTACCTGCTGCTTTAGGAGCATATCGCATCGAAGGCAACGGGACGCTACTACTCTCCTACGTTCCAACGGTGGACGATGAGACACGGCACCTGTGGCAGAAAGCCAATTCATAAGATGCTGGGGGATATTTGTCAGGTGTAACAACGTCCCCTTTTCAGTCACTCTCTACGACGCTTGCGCCGCTCTTCATCGAGGTCAGTGATTGTGCCCTCGACCACGTTTGGCTCATCTTCCGGCTCGGCTTCAGCATAGGGATAAAGAGGACGCCGTGCCGAGAAGGTGCGCTGCATGCGATTCACATCTGATAGAGTCTGTGAGACGGATGTACCGAGATTCAGAGTGAACAGCACACCAGCCAGTATTCCCCACACCACCAGACCTACCAGCAACGTGATAACGCCTGCAACAATGCCGTTGGTTAGCCCGCTTACTCTGCTACTGAGATAGGTTTCGTATGCGACCATACCTACGATAGCTATCCAGAAGAAACGCACAAGCACTTTTAGCAACCAGTGTAGAAACCACCACACAGCCTTCACGGGGTCCGAAGGCATATTCCAGGGTGGAAGAAGCTGTCTTTTTGGTTTAATATTTCTCACGCTAGCCTCTTTTACACAGCACTACTAGCCTCTATTGTACCAGTGTTCGCATGAGAGGGGCAAGCCCTAGCTTCTTCTACCGTATCATCTCCTCATGCCTGAGTCGCTCACTTTCAGCACGAGACACTCCACGACGCATTGTGAGCCAGAGCATGAGATTCCATGTGTTGCGTAGGCCAACTGCAAGGCTAACCAACACAATAATTGCGATGACCAGCAGTGTAAAAGGTATTGCCAGAAAGAAACCAACCGCGCTCTCAATTAAGAGGAGACTTACAAGGGCTGGCAATAGCGTATACCATAGAAAGTGATTGGGTTCGATTTCAGTATCGTTCCGATGTACCATGCGAATACGCCATAGAACTTTGCTCGTGAGCAGCAGGTTAAAAATGCCCAACACGATCAGCACGATACTAAACAGGAGCGTGCTTTGCAAAGGTATCAGGAACAGACACGAGACAAACAACACTTGCGCGTAGACGAGGAGAATGGGATTGACAAAAGTGCGCGTGTACTCTCTTGCCTGCGGCGCGGGAATATAGCCGCCAGCCGAGATAGCAACGAACAGCAAGCCAATCAGCGTTGCGGATGCTGTTCCCGTCAGAATATAGAAGTTCTGCCAATCGTGCAAAGCAAGCATTATCGTAACCTCTCCTCTCTTGAATCTTCTTCACGAGCCACGCGCAATTGCGAACAGGCCGACAACACCAACAATATACAGGATGAGTACAAGAAACGAGTCGATGCCCATGTTCAAAACTTGGCGACGCGGACGAAAGATGAGACCATAGATATAGACCGCTGTGAGCAAGATGCCGAGGCTAGCGAGATAGATGTCGCTGTTCTTCGCCTGTGGCAGCGCGGATTGCCCGGAGAGGACAGTTGCCACCAGGAAGAGAACAGGCAGGAACGCATTTCCACCAAAAATATCGCTGACGGCGAGATCATAGTCACCGATTTTCACCGAAGCCAGTCCTGTCGAAACTTCCGGCAACGAGGTCGCAATAGCTAGCACAGTCGCACCAAAAAGCACACCGCTCAAACCCAAAGAGTTGGCAATGGCATTGCACCTCTCCTCCAACACAACACCTGCAACAAGAGTGGCAAGCGAGGCACCACTAAAGACGACAACGATGCGCCACGTACTCCACTTCTCTATCTTGCTCTCACTACTTGGTATTTTGTTGGAAGGCTGTGTATCGGGGGCGCGTCCCTTCTCTTGCCAGGGTAAATCGGTACGTGCCTTAGCGATGAGCCAGAGGCCAACAAGCCAAGTCAAAAGAATAAGGACATCACCAGGGGCCAGACGCACGAAGATCACAGTGCTTGGTAGTTGAGTGCCCATAATCGCAATTACCAGCACAGCCACGACCAGTACGCCCTCTAGCACCAGTTGTAGCGAAGCGGCACGGTAACTCAACGCCCCTCTTCGCCACAATCCACATACGTCCAGCACGACTAGCACAACCGTCTGAATAGCAATACCACCCAGAATATTGCCAATAGCGATGCCGAGATTATGCGCCAGACCAGCCGTCACGGTAATAGCAATCTCAGGCAAGTTCGTAGCAATAGCTAGGAACAGCAACCCACCAAGAGCCTGACCAAGCCCAAGACGTGACGACAGCACATTAGTAGTATTGGAAAGCTGGATACCAGCGATCCATACGACAACGACACCGCCAATAAAAATAAGAATGAGCGCATAGAGAGGCAACGATTGAAACATAAAAATACCTTGTTGATGTTTTAGAGAGTTGTATGACAATCGTTGCCATTATAGCATCTTATAAAGATTCATAAGTGCCTGATAAGGTATACTTTAGGCAACCAAACTACTTTTGCGTATCTTATTGGAGGCAACACATACATGAGCGAAAGCAACATTCCGGCACAGACGCGTATCGGGCATGTCCATCTTAAAGTATCAGACCTTGACCGTGCGATCTGGTTTTATCACGAAGTGATGGGCTTCGACCTGCTCTTCAACATGGGGACAGCGGCATTCCTCTCGGCGGGTGGCTATCATCACCACATCGGTCTCAACACCTGGGAAAGTCTGGGTGGAAAGCCACCGGAGATAGGAACTACCGGTCTCTACCACTTCGCCATCAACTATCCTACGCGCCGTGACCTCGCCGTTGCGCTCAAGCGGCTCCTCGACCATGAGTGGGGCATCGACGGTGCTAGCGATCACACTTCGCACGAGGCTCTTTATCTACACGATCCAGATCATAACGGTATCGAGCTTGCTTGTGATCGCGATCCCAGTTTCTGGAAAGTTATGCTCAACCCGACGCCGGAGAAGATGCGTACCATGAACAAACCGCTCGACTTCGACAGTTTGCTTGCCGAAATCAGCGATAAAGATGCATTGATTTGTTGGAGAGCATTGCTAAAATCAGGATATCCGAGTACATACACC
>CAXUGH010000219.1:0-9074 GCA_964250365.1 uncultured Ktedonobacteraceae bacterium | reverse complement strand
ACATGCATAATCCCCTCGCAAAATTGTACATTGTGCCGAGGGCATTCTGCATGTGAGTTCCTACATTTTGCTTGCAATCCTCGGACGAACCGTTACAATGAAGCGGTCAGAAAAAGGCAAGAACTAGTTGAAAAGAGATTAAAGATAGTGATTATCCGCCATGATCGTTCGGATCGAGACAGCGTGGTCGATGAAAAGCAGTGGCCTGCTGTCACAAGTTTCTTTCGTGGACAGGGAGGAGCATCGCTTATTGCTCCCACATGGTTGCTAACCGCAGCTCATGTTGTCCGAAACATTCCAGACAAGGTACGCCTGAGCGTCGAATTGGCGGGAAAACGCTATTTCATTGCACGCACAATTCTGCATCCAGCTTTTGAGTACAAGTGGGTTTCAGAAGATGAAGACGTTGAAAACCAGACAGTCGATTTGGCTCTCGTCGAACTTGAAGCCCCTGTAACAGATGTGCTACCATTTGGCCTCTATGACCGTTCGGATGAGCAAGGACAGGAAGTTCTGCTGCTGGGACGAGGCGATTTTGGCAATGGCATACGGGGCGTGCGTGGTTTCGACCGCGCCTTGCGTCAAGTAACCAATCAGATTGATGAGGTAGATAGCTACTGGCTGAAAATGCGTTTTGATGAGCCGCCAGATGGCACAAAGCTAGAAGGCGTCTGTGGCAACGGTGATAGCGGTGGACCAGCGTTAATCGAGCGTAATTCTCAATTTCTGCTCGCTGGTGTGAGTTCGTGGCAGAAGACTGGCGGTCGTCCACTAGGGACATACGGATGCGTTGAGCATTATACGCGTGTCTCGTGTTTCGTCGATTGGATACGATCCACATGTGGACTTCCGCAATGAGGGAAAAATATACAAGTCTTCTGAGTCTGTCAAAGGACCTCTGTAGGGGTCTAATTCATTACACCCTTTGGGCAACGACGAATTTTATCGATTATGGAACATTGTTCAACCCTATCTGGCATTGTGTGTTGCCAACAGGGTGTAATGAATTAGACCCCTACAGAGTTGCTATGCTTTTGGCAAGAAATTCTGCGAACCAAACGAGCCACCAAGCACATCGGTCGATGAGGCCCCTAGCCAGCGATCAAGCACGGTGGCGTAGACGGAGCGGAAGTCGGTGGTGTATTTCAGGTTGCCGTAGTTGTCGAGGCTGGTCAGGCTCGGCGGCTCACCGTAGATACCTTTGGTGATGGAATTGCCAAGCACGAACATGGGGGCAGCCGTACCGTGATCGGTACCGAGACTTCCGTTCTCCTCGACGCGGCGCCCGAACTCAGACCAGGTCATGACGACGACGTTATCGGCCTTACCATGTACCGCCAAATCGGTGTAGAAGGCGGACAGGCCATCGGCGAGCGTCTTCATCAGAGTGTTATGCGTTGCTTGCTGATTCGCATGTGTATCGAAGCCGCCGAGCGTGACGTAGCCCACACGCAATCCCAGTCCTTGCACAATCGCCTCTGCCAGCACCTTGAGGCCAGCCGCAAACGGTCCAACAGGATAGTTTGCCATCGCCTTGTATTGAGCCTCAGCTTGCTGCAGTTGACGCGCACCATCTTGCGCGTTTAATGCCGTTGTGTCGAGTAGTGCGGCATAAGGGGATGACTTGGGATACGTGTTATACAGATTCATGAGTGCTGTGAGGCGTGCATTGCCGCCGTCGCGGTCAAGTGGATCGGGAGCAACACGATAGCTTTGCACGCTTGCAATCGTTGGCACCTGTGCGCTGATTGATGAGAGTGCTTGCGCGGTCTGCACACCGATGTCCATTGACTTGAAGGGGTGCCCATCGTTATCGACCCAGCCAGAGACAAGCTTGCCCAGCCAGCCATCGGTGCCCGTGCCGTTCAGGTCGAGCGTCTGCCAGATATCCATTGCCTGGAAGTGTGAGAGGCTCTGATTGGGATAACCAACGCCCTCGACAACCGCCATATGACCTTGATCCCATAACGTTTTGAGCGGTGCGAGGTTGGGATGCAGACCGAGACGACCATCCAGAGATAATACCTGTGACTCCGGTATACCAATAGTTGGGCGCATCTTGCGATAAGTTGCGTCGGCGAATGGCACAACGGTATTCAAGCCATCGTTGCCACCCGCCATCTGCACCACGATCAGCGTGCGGTCGCTTGCCGTCTGCGCCATCTTCGAGCCTTCTAGTGATTGCGCGTGTGCCGACATGATGCCACGACTGAAGATCGCGGGCATCACCATACCAGCCGAAACCACTAACATGCCGTTTTTTATCATTGCTCTTCGTGAGAGATTCATTGTTTTGCTCCTATCAATTCAACTGGTATTCTGGAGATGCCAATATCAGGTAGAGCGTGCCGCGTACTGTGTTCAGCGGGTAGCTCTTGCCGTTGGTTAGCGTAATTTGGGCGGTGCTTCGACTGGCGTTGGGCTGGTTGAAGTAGTTTACGAGCTGAGCGTGACGGGCAGCGTCAATTTGCCCATCGAGCAGGAGACTCGTGAAGAAATTGACAAAGGTATCTGGCGAGTCGATTTTGTTGTCGTTGACCAGACTCTGAATGTTCGCCGTGTTGTTGCCTTTTGCAAGCGCACTCCGACCGCCCGTGACCAACTGGTCGATTGCGTTGAGGCGCGACATCCACGTACCGCTATTGAGCCAGAGTGCGCTCACCTTGTCGGCGGGCCAACCTGCGACGTTAGGTGGATCGAACAATGTCTGCCCCATGATCGTAGTCATATTCTGTAATCCAGCACCATCGCCCTGAATGTTAAGGGCGCGATATGCACCTGCGACGAACTCGGATGGCGACTTGACACGCGCACGATACGCCTTGTCCGATGCAAATTGTGGTGAGAGCAGGAGCGTCTTCATCATCGCGCCAATGCTGTGCCCATTCTGATTGTAGGCATCGACAAGCGGTTGCAGGTCGCTATCGCTCGGATTTTCATAGACGAAAAAGGTGAAAAGTTTTCGAGCCAGGAACTTTGGCGTTGCTGGATGATTTGCTAATATACTAATAACATCCTTATAATCGAGATTGCCACTATGTCCCAGGTATGTCTTCGTCAACGTGTTGTGGTCATGCTCGGCGTAGGTACTCTGCAACGAGTGCCCGTTCACATGCCAGCCCGTGAGTGCAGCCGCACCCATAAACACATCTTGCTGCGTGTAGTTACCGAGGCCAAGCGTGAATAGCTCCATGAGTTCACGCGCATAATTCTCGTTTGGCGAGTTCTTATGACTCTTTGTGAGGTCAAGATAGACAAGCATCGCCGGATCGCTCGTGATACCGAGTAGGATATTGTCGAAGGTGTCGAAGGCATGAGCGCGAAAGAACTGGTTCTGTACCATCATGCGCTGATATGCATTTGCACCGCCAACCTTGTGATAACTGCTTGTCAGAAAGCCATGCCAGAACAGCGTCATCTTTTCTAGCAAAGGACGTTGTGTCCAGGCCATACGGAGTAGCCACCACCGTTGCATGTTGGTGATAGCTGCCGCTTTGTATGCCGAAAAATCGAGATTGAGCGACTTGAGCCGGGCCTCCATTGCATCATCTGATACCTGTTGATAGTTGATCAGACGGTCAACGGCACTTGCGTAATCGAGGCTTCCATAGGTGTTTAAATCGGCGGGTGTCGCTCCAAAACCCGCGCGTCGTAGAAGGTGTCCTATTTGCATACTACTCGATATCGGCTTATGTAACAAAGAGTTTAGCCCTCCGTGTTGCAATGCCTGTTCCGCCAGCACACCTCCGCCTGCAACCGCCGCGACTCCTAGCCCAATAGCGGTAGCTCCAAAAAGTGTACGGCGCGATATCTTTTTCCCTGAACTCGGCAACGCGGGCGCGGGCACGGTTGGCTGTTGCTCAAAACGTTGCCCAAGCTTCTGTGTCGTATCTGTCCCACCCATACCTTGCCATTGCTCGGTAGGTTGATCGTGCATGTCCATACGTATCTCCGTCGTGTCTTGTGCTTCTTTATCGCTTTTCACTGACTATTCTACCAGCCATACTTCAAGAAAACCTCAAGAGGGACTACAGATTTCACCAATGTTTCGGCATCTTCCAAACACACAAAAATAATACATGACAATCAAGGCTTGCAGCCTTGATTGTCATGTATTATTTTTGTGTGTTTTTCAAGCAACCAAACTATGTACGATATCGAGCAGGTCACGCACATGAAATGGCTTTGGCAATACTCGTGATACGCCCATAGTTGGTGCATCGGACGGATTTGCACGCGCCGTGATTACGACAATCGAGGGTAGGGGATGAATTTGTACCCATTGCTTGTGTAGATTCTCTAAAAATGCGTCGCCGTTCATTCCGGGCATCGCTAAATCGAGCAGAATCACCGAGGGATAGCGTCCTTCGCGTGCGGCATTGTGCAGCCATTCTAACGCCTCTTGCCCTTCGCATGCCTCCGCAGGCTCGTAGCCCTCCAATTCCAACGCCCACGATACCATGTCGCGGATAGCTGGATTGTCATCGACTACCAGCACCACCGGTTGAGCCATATTCACCCCCATCAATGAATAAGTAAGTAATTGAACACAAGAGGGTTTTGCTGGCACCCGTTGTATAACACATCCATGCGACTATAAAGAGGTACCAGCAAAACCCATCTAACACTATCTATCTACATTATGTTTAACGTATGAGTAGCAAAAAGTTTCGCAACACGTCGAAAAATGCCTCTGGCTGTTCCAAATTCGACAGGTGCCCCGCGTTCGGTATGACAGCAACCTGCGCCCCTGGAATGAAAGAGGCGTATTCCTGTGCAACATCTGGCGGCGTAAGTACGTCCTGTTCTCCTACCACTACCAGTGTTGGGCAAGCAATATGCGTCAAGATATCACTCGAATCGCTACGCTGCGCCATGCCACGCGATGCCGCCGCAATTCCTGCGGGTGTCGCGGCGTCGATCATGCGCCGCACGCGTAGCTCTACCTCTGGATGCTGCTGGCGCGTATAGTCCGAGAGCAGACGCGGCACCTGTCGGTTCGCAACCGCCTCGGTGCCCTCAGCCTCCGCAAGTTGTGCCAGTGCTTCGCGGTTCGCCTTACTCTCTTCGCTATCGGCTCCTGGGCGCGTATCAGCGAGTACTAATGCTTTCACGCGTTGGGGATGTTTCCGCAGAAAAGCAAAAGCCGCATACCCACCCATTGATAACGCACAGAGAATCGCCGAGTCCATGCCCAGCGCATCCATCAAAGCCGCGAGATCGTCCGCGAACATTTCCATCATAGATACGTCCGTATTCAGCTCGCTCTCACCGAAGCCGCGCCAATCGAGGGCGACAAGACGAAATTGCTGCTCGTTGAGCAGAGCCGTCATCTGCCCCTCCCACATTGTGCGGTTCAGTGGAAAGGCATGCAGAAAAATGACGGGTTGCCCGACGCCGTGATCGTCATAGCCAAGATCGACATTGTTGACGCGAATCTTCAATGGCTGCTCCTAATCGTTTGCTTGCGTCTGCATCGCCTCTACCGCGTCGTCGGCCTGCTCGTGTGCGTGATACGAGCTACGTACAAATGGTCCCGATTCGACGTGGCGGAAGCCCATCTTTCTGCCCTCGGCCTTGAGCGCGGCGAACTCTTCCAGCGACACATAGCGTTGAATTGGCAGGTGCTTGAAGGATGGACGCAGATATTGCCCGATGGTGAGAATATCCACGTCATGCTCGCGCATATCGTGCATCACCTCTAGCAACTCGTCCCACGTCTCGCCCAACCCCAGCATAAAGCCGGACTTGGTTGGCGCGGCGGGATTCATCTCCTTCGCCCACTTGAGAACCTGCAACGAACGCTTGTACACTGCCTGTGGTCGCACTTGCTTGTACAGCCTCGGTATCGTCTCGACGTTGTGGTTATAGACATTGGGCTTGGCGTCAATCACAACTCGTAGCGCGTCGTAGTTGCCCTTAAAATCTGGCGTCAAGACCTCGACCTTACATTCGGGATTGAGGCGGCGAATCCAGCGAATCGTGGAAGCGAAGACCGCTGCTCCACCATCCTTCAATTCGTCACGATTGACCGATGTTACCACAGCATGACGCAGACCCATCATCTGAACCGCCTCCGCCACGCGCTTCGGCTCCTCCCAATCCAGACCCAGCGGGCGACCCGTTGCCACCGCGCAAAAGCCACAGCTACGCGTACAGACGCTACCGAGAATCATAAAGGTCGCCGTTTTATGACCCCAACACTCGCCAATATTGGGGCAACGCGCCTCCTCACACACAGTATGCAGCGATTGCGTTCGCATCAATTGCTTGAGTTCTCGATAATTCTCGCCCTTTGGGGCGTTGACCTTGAGCCATTCTGGACGGCGTTCTGGAATCATTGTCGCCATGATAAGTTTTCCCTTGTGTTAATATACGTCTATGTCGCGTCCGTAGCTCTGTAATTTAGTACGAACAGCCTGTAAAAATCCACCTGCCCCCGCGCCATCGAGAATGCGATGGTCGAACGAGAGAGAGAGGAACATCATCGAGCGCACCGCAATAGCATCATCCTCAACCACAACGGCACGTTTCACCACCGCATCCATGCTAAGAATGCCAGCATGCGGCTGATTGATAATCGGTACTGATATGATTGTACCAAAAACGCCAGGGTTGTTGACGACAAAGGTGCTACCCTGCATATCTTGTAGCGTCAATTTGTTATTACGGGCGCGTTGCGCGATGGCGTTGACCTGTTTCGCAAGCCCTGCCAGTGTCAATTGGTCGGCATCATACAGCGTCGGCACAACTAGACCAGCATCGGTTGCGACGGCAATACCGAGATTGATACGCTTCTTGATAATGATTTTGTTATCTTCGGTCCAGCTCGAATTGATAGTTGGGAATTTGCGAATGCCCTCACACACGGCCTTCATGACGAAGGGCACAAAGCTAATGCCATAGCCCTCACGCTTTTTGAAATCGTCCTTATTCTTCGCCAACCATTTCGCAATGTTGGTCATATCAACCTCGACCACCGTTGTCGCATGCGGTGATGTACGCTTGCTACGCACCATGTGTTCGGCAATCGCAAGACGCATACGGCTCGGCGTCACCACCTCATCTTCGCCGCTCATGCTTGCTGGTCGCTCGACTGGCGCAGATTCATATGGCAAAGGTGCATTCGCTGGCGTCTGTACCGATGCAACTGGTGTTGGCTGCGCTGGAGCTTGAGTACGTTGCGGTTGTGCGGGTGGTGGCGTTGTCGTCGGACGCGTCATAACCGCCGTTGCCCCCTGTTGCTGTTGCGCGACATAGCCCAGGATATCCTCTTTGCGTACCCGTCCGTTTGCGCCTGTCCCTTGAATCGCGTTGAGATCAACGCTATGTTCGCGTGCAAGGCGACGTGCAAGTGGTGAGATACGCTGCCGCTCATCGTCCTGCCCGTTGGCATCATTAGAATCAATCTGTCCACCCGCGGCGACTCCGGCGGTAACTGGTGCCTTATCAAATACGGGTGTTTCGGCCTGTTGTGTATCTTTCACGGGTGCGGCGTCGGGTCCTGGTGCATCTTCATCGGGTGGCGTACTGCCCACGTCCGCGCTCTCTTCGATCAGAGCAATTTGCGTTCCTACCGCCACAGTCTCGTCGGCATTGACAAGAATTTGAGTGAGACGACCCGCAACCGGCGAGGGAAGTTCGGCGTTGATTTTGTCGGTGATGACCTCGGCGAGCGATTCGTCCTTCTCGACGTAATCGCCGACCTGTTTCATCCACGAGCCTATCGTTCCTTCGGCGACGGATTCGCCGAGGCGCGGCATCGTTACTGGTGTCGGCATAATATCTAAACTCCTTTGTTTATTTCTTGTGGAACATTTCTCTTGATTTGTGACGTGGGGGGGGTGGGGGGGGGGGACCAAAAAAAATAAAATATTTTTTTTCTCGTCGCCCCTTTGGCCCACATGTCACAAATCAAGATAAATTATTTTTAATACGCGGCGAGCTTGCGAGCCGCCGTGAGAATTTTTTCTGCGTTGGGCAGATATGCCGCCTCTAATGGAGGAGCATAGGGAAATGGTACGTCGGGCGCGGCTACACGCGTGATTGGACCATCCAGGTACTCGAAGAGGTCTTCGGCGAGAATGGCTGAGAGTTCCGCGCCAATGCCTCCGGTCAATGTATCTTCGTGAACAATCAGGACTTTGTTGGTGCGCTTCACCGACTCTTGAATGGATTCGCGGTCAAGTGGCGAGAGGCTACGCAGGTCGATTACCTCAACCTCAAGGTCGTCCTCTTCCTCTAATGTACGCGCTGCTTTGAGACATTGATGCACCATCGCGCCATAGGTGAGCATCGTCATGTCTTCACCGTCGCGGCGCACAATCGCCTTACCAAGCGGCACGATATAATCATCCAATGGCAATTCTTCACGCAGTTCAGGTAAGCGATACAATAGCTTATGTTCCAGATATAGCACGGGATTGTTGTCGCGTATCGCCGCCTTGAGCATACCCTTGGCATCATATGCAGTGGAAGGCACAACAACCTTCATCCCCGGCGTATGGAAGAACCACGCCTCCGGGCTGGTCGAGTGGAACGGGCCACCCTTCGTGCCGCCACCAGAGGGGCCGCGAATCACCATTGGCACAGGCATACCAACACGCCAATACATCTTGCTTGCCATGTTGATAATCTGGTCGAAGCCACATGTAATGAAGTCGATGAATTGCATCTCGGCGATGGGGCGCATCCCCATCAGTGCTGCACCAACGGCTGAACCGATAATCGCGGCCTCCGCCATCGGCGTATCAATCACGCGATCCGGCCCAAATTCTTCCATCAGACCTGCGCTCACCTTGAACGCTCCGCCATAGGTGCCTACATCCTCGCCCAGCAAAAACACCGCCTCGTCCCGTAGCATCTCTTCGCGGATAGCCTGGCCTATCGCCTCTAAATACGTTATCTTCTGTTGCTGCTTTTCTTCGTTCATCTGTGGGCGACCTCCATAGGCGGTGTAGATTCGGTCATCGTCGTGAAGGGCTGACCTGTGCGCCTATCAAGCGCATTGACGTAGCGGATATCCTCGGCTCCTGGCTCACCAATAATAGCAATGGGACCATCAGGAGCGAAGA
>CAXUGH010000218.1:8408-9084 GCA_964250365.1 uncultured Ktedonobacteraceae bacterium | reverse complement strand
CTCCAACCTCGTCACTAGAATGGTTGATACTGACCCCGATAAACGTCCTGCCAGCATGAGCGACATCCGTAAAGCACTAGAGAGCATCCAGACACAGGCAAAACAAGGAATCACGCCACCGATACCAACGCAATATGCTCCTCCGCCACCACCACAAGCATACAGCTATCCTCCACCACAGCCACTTTCATACGTGCCACCTCCTGCTCAAAAGCAGCAGCAAGCATACTATGTGCCATCGGGACAAACGCCAGCAAAACCCAAGTTGCCAAAGGGCAAGGTGTGGAAGACGTTGTTGATTGGGGTGGTGACGGGGGGATTGTTCTATGTGTTGCCTTTCTCTTTGCATGTAGGCGCAATAAGTTATATTGTTGTTGGTATTATTCTCTTCTTGATAGCAGGCTTGATTACGGGAAGAGTTGCAGTGCTACGTAGGGCTGGATTTTTTATGGGATGTATAGGGGGGATGACATTACCGATAATAGAAGGGATCCGCTATCCATACTTTATTCGATATGCTACTCTCCCATTCCTTATCGAATTACTGGTATTGGCATTAGTAGCAGGTCTAATTGGTCTTCTTGGAGCATGGTTGGCGACAATCAGGCATCCCTATTATAAGAAACCGTAGAAGCATTGCTTTTCTAGCGAAGTTTTTTTTTTGTTAGAAGATGTG
>CAXUGH010000218.1:6453-8398 GCA_964250365.1 uncultured Ktedonobacteraceae bacterium | reverse complement strand
TTTTTTTTCTCCACCGTACACACCACCCCCTCTTTTGCTTTCCTCACACTTCTACAAAAAAAAAAACTTCGCCCCAAATCTCGGTATTACACCACAAAAGTTTTGTGAACTACTTCACAATTTCCCTTACTTTGAGCGTGAAAGACGCATTTCATTGCTCTCACATTACTACAAGCTTGCTTGACAATTGCTAATCTCTTGTGTACTCTTTCTAGTATGGAAGACATTCCATCGCGTCTTCCTAGGGGGTTCCTGAACAACAAGGCTTATCATTTCCTTCGCTTTAGCTTTGTACTACATGACGTTTGCGCGTAATCTCTCGTTGCACATTCGTTCGCGCTGACTCATGCAGTATTTCTCGACCGACAACGGCTCTGTCGGCTATTCTTGGCTCTGTATAATGACCATATGGGCCTTCTGCCTTTCAACAAGCAGGAGAAGAGAAAACTCAGGAGATGTATATATGATGTATCGGTCCATCCTCCGTAAGAGTCTGGTAGGGATTATCGTGGCTCTTACGCTTATCACTGGTCTGATGGGCACAGCTAGCGCACATACCGCTCAGACCACGCAGACAGCAACAAAACTCAAGTTCGATAGACACGCTGTATTACCATATCATGCCCTTACTCAGTACGCTCGCAAACTGAACGTGACTGCGAACGGGACTATCACAAACGCGGCGGCAGCTACCATTCCTCCATGTCTCACTAGTGCTTTACCACCACGTTGCTATAGTCCACAACAAATCCGCAATGCCTATAACATTCAACCCTTACTCAATGCTGGTATCAAAGGTCAAGGTCACACGGTCGTCCTGATCGACTTTGCGACCAGTCCAAGCTTGCAGAGTGACGTACATCTGTACGACCAACTCTATGGATTGAAAGATCCCAAGATCAACGTTATCTCTCCGTTCAGCACACCCTCCGTTGACCCTGGTTCCTACGTGGAGACAGCATTGGACGTAGAGACAGTACATTCTATCGCACCCGATGCCACTATCGATCTTGTTCTAGCAAACGTCGATACTGCCACCAGCTACGAGCAGATATTGACAATTGCACTCCAGTCAACGAAGTACGCAGTTGATAACAATCTGGGCGATGTAATTTCACAGAGCTTTGGTGTTGGTGAGAGCTGTGTTTCTCCTGCATATGTTCAAGCTGAGCAACAAGTCTTCGCGGCGGCGCAAGCAAAAGGCATCTCTGTTTTCGCCTCCTCTGGCGACAATGGTGCGGCAGTTATTACTTGCTCTGGCACAACCATTTCTCTTCAAGGTGGCGTCAATGTTCCTGCCGCTGATCCGTTGGTAACGGGTGTTGGCGGTACAACACTGAGCGCGACTTTGAAGAAAGGTACATATGCTGGCGAGGTCGTCTGGAACGAGGATAGCAATGGCGCAGGTGCGACAGGTGGCGGCATCAGCACAATCTTCCCTGTTCCCTCCTATCAGCAGAACATTTTTGGTCTGCCCAATCGTGGCGTTCCTGATGTTGCCTTCGATGCCGATCCACTCACGGGTGTTCCCGTCGTTGTAAGCCAGGGCGGATCAACCCTGATTGTACCTGTTGGTGGCACTAGCGTTGGTTCACCTGCATGGGCAGCCATCGTTGCGCTGCTCAATCAGAAGGCGGGCCATCGTCTTGGTTTCCTTAACCCCGCGATCTATGCTCTTAGCGCAAGCACATCTTACGGTGCAGCCTTCCACGACATTCAGGTTGGCAACAACACCGCAACTGGCTTTGATGCGAACGGGAACCTAATCACCGTTCCTGGCTACTATGCTGGACCAGGTTGGGATCCGGTGACAGGTGTTGGCTCGCCGATTGTGAAGGGATTGGCGGCAACTCTCGCTAAGTAGGACTTACCAACAATTCGTGTTCAGGAACAGAATAGCGTAAGGAAACAATTAGTCAAAGATGTTGCAGCGTGGGGGGGCAGC
>CAXUGH010000218.1:3249-6443 GCA_964250365.1 uncultured Ktedonobacteraceae bacterium | reverse complement strand
GACAGAGCATGCGCTGTCGGGACGCTGCAACATCTTTGACTAATCTATAGTAGCCCTTTTGCGAAGCAGAGTTCCGCGTTCAGGATAGAGCCACCTGCGGCACCACGAATCGTATTGTGAGCAAGCATGACAAACTTATAGCTCAAAATTGGGCAAGGTCTCAATCTGCCAAGTGTCGTCGTCATACCGTTGCCACTGTCGCGGTCTCGCAATGTTTGTGGTCGGTCGATCTCGGTACGGTACAGTAAGGCATGCTCTGGTGCCGAGGGAAGGTGAAGGCGATGTGGTTCTGGTTCGTAACTGTTCCATGCCTCGATGATTTCTTCGGGTGAGACATCGCGTTCTAGTTCGATACTGGCACACTCAAGGTGTCCCTCACGCGTTGGCACGCGGTTACAATGTGCGCTTACTACAAGCCGTGCATCCTGAAAACCTCGACCCTCTTGCCACGTCCCTAGCATCTTGAGCGTCTCGCTCTCCATCTTCTCCTCCTCGCCTCCGATATAAGGCACGACATTATCAAGCATGTCGTAGGCGGAAAGACCGGGATAGCCCGCGCCCGAAATCGCTTGCATCGTCGTCACAAGCACCTTGCTCACACCAAACTGCTTTTGTAGCGGCTTGAGTGCCATCACCAGCGGTGTCGCCGAACAATTGGCGTTGGTGACGATATAGCCAGACCAACCGCGTTGCTTACGTTGTTGCTGAATGGCGGCGATGTGATCGGCGTTCACCTCTGGAATAAGTAGAGGCACGTCGGGAGCCATACGATAGTTTTTCGCATTACTGAACACAGCCACACCAGCCTGTGCAAATGCCGCCTCTGTCTGCTCCGCTACATCGCCCCCTGGCAATGCTGAAAACACAATCTTGACGCCAGGAATAGCATCAGGTTTGCAAGAAACGACAGGGAGAGAGGCAACCGAAGCGGGCATCTCGCTACCAGGAAGTCGCCAGCGAGCTGACTCGGCATAGCTTCGGCCTCCGTGCTGCTCTGAGGCTGCCACCGCAACCAACTCGAACCACGGATGCCCCTGTAACAACTCTATAAAGCGTTGCCCCACCATACCCGTTGCACCAAGCACAGCAACTGGAATGCGTGTAGATTGTTGATTGTGCTGCATAGCTGCTACACCCCTCCTAGTTTAACCTACCGAATCGTGATATTTGTCATCTGTGCGTAATGCTCTTCCTCATGTTCAACCCATCCTCTCACCATCTCCAGAAGCGAGATAGGGCCTCGCTCTTCGTGAAGGCCAATACGTTGCCAATCGCGCTCTGGAAGTTGCCGCAACACGTCAACCAATTCAGCGCGGCGTAGCGTGAAGAGCATCAGCGAAGGATGAAAATCTGCTCCTGCATAGCCAGCAACTTCAGCCCAGTAGCGTTCGTTGTATGCAGGAAGTTGTGGCTGTTCGCGTATAAGAATCGCATAGACGCGTGGCATAAGTATATCATCGGATACACGTAGATGCGCGAATATTTCCGCGATAGACCATTGACCCTGCACAGGTGGCGTGTGAATATCTTCCTCGCTCGACGCGTTGGTGATACGCGTAATCGAAATTGGGATAGTGGCAAGGCGATTGACAAGGTTCTCAACTGATGAGTCATTTGTTGTCATGACCTGCTCTTTTCATGCTATTAAGAGCGCACGCTCTCACGACGTTTTTCCTGCGTTGTTGTCGCATGCCTTACGAGAGGGATGACAGGGGCAATCAGGTCACGGTGCAGACAGCGCAACGCACTCTGGCTATCCTTATCCTCTACAATCAGAGTGATACCCTGCTCAGAAGTACCCTGCGTAATAACGGGAATGCGCTCGCGTGCAAGAGCGGTAATGGCGCGTGCAGGACTCATGGGGTCAACGGTAAAGCCAGAGCCGATACAGGCACACGCCGCCAGACCTCGGCGACTACGTACACGCCAATCGCCCGTTTTCATCTCATGTTGTAACAGGGTAACAACTAACTCAACGGATTTTTCCTCGACCATGAAGGAGAGATGATGACCCGACGATGAGCAGATGGCGACAGGCGCAGCGTCGGCACGAGCCGCGAGCGCGAAAACTTCACCCGCACTCTCAGGTGCCCCGAACAGGTCGGTGCTTTCGACTGTCACCAGTGCAAGATTACGACGAATAGTAATCGCCGATGCTCCACTTTGCGAGTTTCCCACAGGACCAACTACCGTACCCTTGATATGAGGGCGGAAGGTGTTGCGTACCCGCACAGGAATGTTGCGCGGAGCGATGGGAATAAGTGTGCGTGGATGCAGCACTTTCGCACCAAACCACGAGAGACGCGCGGCCTCGGCATACGAAAGGTGTGGCAGCAAGCGTGCATTAGCGACAAGGCGTGGGTCTGCCGTCAACACACCATCCACATCGGTATAGATCGTCACCTCTACACAGTCCAGAGCGGCACCAATCACCGTCGCCGAATAATCGGAGCCGTTGCGTCCAAGCGTGGTCACGAAGCCTGTGATGGTACGCCCTAGAAAACCGGCTACGATTGGCACAACATTGCGCTCAACTAAAGGATAAATTAGTGCATGGGCATTGGTGCGCGTCTCTTCTGTAAGGGGATCGGCACCAACAACGACGCCAAAAGGTTGTGAGCTATCGGCTTTAGGATGGCTTGTGATAATGACTTCTTTGCGTACCGACTCGGCAGCGACTCCGTAATCGTTTATGGCAGCGGCAACAAGCAGAATTGAGAGACGTTCGCCCCACGAGGCAACGGCTGCTGTGTGGAGAAACGTCTCCTGTCCTGACTCAAACGCCTCGCGTAAGAGTGCTACATCATATGTTAATGCCGTCAATGCCTCCTCAAGTTCGCGCTGTAGGGAAAGCAGATGTTCGTTGTAGCGCACGACTTTTTCTGCCGCCTCGAAATGCTTTTGCCGCAGGACTGCGAGTTCGCTTTCGCTCTCCTCATATGCGCTGAGGCAAACCTGTCGTGCAACGCGTAGCAATTGATCGGTAATACCCGACATCGCGGACACAACCACAACTGGAAACACTTCATCGGAATTATGGACGGTTTTCGTGATAATCTTCGCCACCTGACGAATACGCTCACCGCTACCGACCGATGTTCCCCCAAACTTTAGGACACTGACTTTCTTTTCCATGCGTACCACCCGTATATTTGGTCGTGAAAAAATATTTTTTTTACGACGCCGGAAGCGTC
>CAXUGH010000218.1:0-3239 GCA_964250365.1 uncultured Ktedonobacteraceae bacterium | reverse complement strand
CCCACCAAAATATTTGGTCGTAAATCCTTATTTTTACCCCGCCGCCAACGGCGTCGGAGAACAAATCAGGATTGACGATGTACTACGAAACACTATGCGTTAGCAGGTTGACTTGCATCCGCAACTGCCGCCTTCAACGCTTGATCCAGGTCGTCGATCAAATCTTCGACCGTTTCAAGGCCGACGGAGAGACGGATAAAGTCGGGCGTGACGCCTGTCTCGAACTGCTCCTCTGGCACCAACTGCGAGTGCGTGGTACTGGCTGGATGAATGATGAGCGACTTGGCATCGCCGACATTCGCAAGGTGCGAGAAGAGTTCGATATGGCGTATCAACTGCTTACCAGCTTCGAGGCCACCCTTGATACCAAAGCCGATGATGGCACCATACAACCCATGCGAGAAGTATTTTACGGCGAGATCGTGCTGTGGATGGCTCTTGAGGCCAGGATACTGTACCCATTCGACGGAAGGATGTCCTTCAAGGAACTCAGCAACCTTCTGCGCGTTCTGGCTGTGACGCTCCATACGTAAGGGCAGCGTCTCCAAGCCTTGCAGGAAGAGCCATGAGTTGAACGGCGTAATCGCTGCACCGAGGTCGCGTAGAAGTTGTACGCGTGCCTTGATGATGTATGCGATAGGACCGAGTGCATCGACGTAGCGAATGCCGTGATATGATGGGTCTGGCTCGGTAAGCGTGTTGAAGCGACCACTTGCGCCCCAATCAAACTTGCCACCATCAACAATTACGCCACCGATTGAGGTGCCATGCCCACCAATAAACTTTGTCGCGGAATGCACTACGATATCCGCGCCATGTTTCAAAGGCTGCACGAGATAGGGCGAAGGCAATGTATTGTCGAGAATGAGAGGCAAGCCGTACTCATGAGCTACATCGGCTGTAGCCTGGATATCGAGCGTATCAAGGCGCGGATTGCCGAGCGTCTCCGCATAAACCGCTCTTGTCTTTTCGTTGACAAGCGGACGGATATTTTCGGGATTGCGACTATCCACAAAGTGAACCTTTATGCCAAGTTTTGGCAGCGTATAGTGGAACAGGTTGTAGGTGCCACCATAGAGGCTTGCAGATGAAATGATCTCGTCGCCCGCCTCGGCAATATTCAGGATTGCCAGCGTCTCCGCCGCCTGTCCCGACGCGGTTGCCAGCGCACCCACGCCGCCTTCAAGCGCAGCGATACGACGCTCGAATGCATCCTGTGTAGGATTCATAATACGCGTGTAGATATTGCCAAATTGCTTGAGGGCAAAGAGGTTGGCGGCATGCTCAGGGCTATCAAATACATACGAAGTCGTTTGATAAATGGGCACTGCACGCGCCCCTGTTGCGCTGTCTGGCGTCTCTTGACCAGCGTGTAAGGAAAGCGTTTCAAAACCGTAACTGCGATTGCTATTAAGAGCCATGTGTCTGTTCTCCTCTTTGCTATAAGAAATTCTAAGGGTGTAAATAAATTAAACCCCTACGCCGAAAACGCTGGAAAACGCCTCAGCCATCTGTCCCCACTCTTTAAGAAAGGCATCGTGACCATGTGGTGAGTCCAGTTCAATGTAGGTCGCGTCCTTGCCGAGTGCTTGGCACTTTTCGGCGAGCCAGCGCACCTGCGCTGGTGGGAATAAGAAATCCGAACGAATGCCCACGAAGAGTGCCTTGCCTGAAATGCGACTCAACGCGGACTCTAGCGAGGGATAGCCCTCACTGACATCATACAGGTCCATCGCGCGACTAATGTACAGGTAACTATTGGCATCGAAGCGTTGTGCAAGCGACGCCCCCTGATAGTACAGGTAGCCCTCAACATCGAAACGACTGCCCATATCTGGGGCGTGACTTGGTGAGGCGATATCGGGGCGACGTGCGGGCTGACGCGCGAAACGTAGCTCCATCGACTCCTCGCTCTGATAGGTAATCATCGCCAGCATGCGTGCAATCGCAAGGCCAGTTGTGGGTCCCTGTCCTGGAAGATAGTCGCCACCTTGCCACTGTGGGTCTGCCATAATTGCCTGTCGCTCGACCTCGCTGAACGCGATTGCCTGCGCGGTAAGAGCGGGTGTTGCCGCGACAATAAACACGTCTTTTACGGCATCTGGATAGGTTACAGCCCATTCCAATGCCTGTAAACCGCCGATTGAGCCACCCGCAACCATCGCCAGTTGACGAATTCCTAGATGCTCCAACAGGCGTCGTTGAGCATGCACCATATCGCGCATAGTGATCACTGGAAAGCGCATTCCATAGGGCTTACCAGTACGGGGATCGAGCGATGAGGGACCAGTGCTACCGTAACAACTGCCTAGTATGTTTGAGCAAATTACGAAGTAGCGCGAGGTATCGAACGTGCGCCCTGGACCGATCAACGGATTCCACCATGCCACTTTCGGGTTGTCTGGTTGCTCCACATCGTGTGCGTGTGCGCTACCCGTCAACGCATGCGTAACCAAAATCGCGTTATCGCCCTCAGCATTGAGTCTGCCCCACGTCTCATACGCCAGCGTTACAGGACTCAACTCGCCGCCGCGCTGTAGCGGTAAATGCTCAAATGTATACGAAGAGACGTTATATGCCTCGTCCACAGAAAGAGCAGGAGCTAAGCGCGAACCATTGACCCGACAACCGCTGTTGTATACCGTCATCAATTCCTCCTTTCTAACTGTAGGTACAAAAAAACCCTCACCCTGACAGGGGCGAGGGGTAAACGTCTTCGCGGTACCACCCTGATCTCGTCGATGCCTCACGGCACCAACCTTTGTAAGTACCTCATTTGCTTGTGAAACGAACGGGCGACCACTAGGGTCGCACCCTACTATATGACGGGTGGACGCGCTTCGCGCGTCAAGTATAGTAGGGAAGCCCCTTGTGGGCTTCCAGCGGACTCTGGTGCCCTGGTTCGATTTATAGGGTACTCGTAGCTGTAACGAAGCTACACGGCATGGTCTACTTGCCCATAGAGGCGTTCAACCTGCAACTCAGAGGTCATATTCAACGCTGGTATGAGGTCGATATCTCATCATCATCGGCTCTCTGGACTCACCCGTTGCGCTTACTCGTCCTCGTCAATGTCTTATTTGCTCAAATTGTAATGTGCAATCTACCATCATATGTGCAGCTCTGGCAGGTTTCAGGCCAATAAAAAACCCCTATGATAAGGGGTAGCAAAGTTGCTCATTCCCCTCATCTTGTGAAATATCGTTGTATTTCACCGGAATTTGCACCCTGCTTGCTAC
>CAXUGH010000217.1:0-9109 GCA_964250365.1 uncultured Ktedonobacteraceae bacterium | reverse complement strand
TTCCAAACTTTCCACACAGATAAAACTGCCGCTCTTGGCGGTATGAATAAGAATGTTCTCTTGAACATAGGAAAACGAACATGGTAGATATTATTGCAACTCTTCATGAGTACAATTTCTTTTTAATTTTTACGGCGTCGGTGGTTGCGGGTATCTGGGGGCTGATTCTGTATTTTAGGAAGCTAAATGCCAACCGCCCCTGGTACATCTCGCTATACATCACCGCGATTGTCAGCGGCATTCAAGGTTTGCTCGGCGTCACGCTTGTCTTGTTACAGCAGAAGCCGGGCGGTGGTCAAGGTCTCTACTGGCTACACTATGTCTACGGCGGCATCGTGGTCTTTGCGCTACCCGTCGCCCTGACCTATACCACGAATGGCAAAAATCGACGCCTCGATATCTTGATTTACAGTATCGCGGTACTAATACTAGCCGCAGCCAGTGTACGCGGTTTTGTTACGGGTCCTGCCCCAACACATTAAAAAATATTTTACTTGGAGACAACCATGCGAGCCTCTTTTATTCACGTTGCGGATACGCACCTCGGCTATGAACAATACGGTGTCCGCGAACGCTTCAACGATTTCAGCGTTGCGTTCTGGGGCATTGTCGATGACGCGATAGAGCGCAACGTCGATTTTGTAGTGATCGCGGGCGACCTATTCAACAAACGCGCCATTGACGCCATGACGCTCATTCATGCCATCGAGGGATTGAAGAAGCTCAAAGATAGAAACATTCCCGTAATCGCAATCGAGGGCAATCATGACCGCAGTTATTACCGTGATGGTACATCGTGGCTCCAATTTTTGTGCTATCAAGGCTATATTGTGCTGCTGGCACCCATTATGCAAAACGGCGCACCCGTGCTAGCACGCTGGCAAGCGGATACGATGCGCGGCTCACACGTCGATCTCGCGGGTGGGCATTTGCGCGTCTATGGTCTGCCGTGGCAGGGAGCGGCAACCGCACGTAGCCTCGAAGGAATGGCACAGGCACTTCATGAGGCACGCATGGAAGAGAACGCGGAGGGCGTCGAGTATCGCTTGCTCATGATGCACACTGGCGTCGAAGGCATCGTCGCGCGCGTTCAGGGCTTACCCTCAATGGCGAATTTTCAGCCTCTACGCGAATGCGTCGATTATCTCGCGCTCGGTCACGTCCACAAACCCTACGAGTTCGATGGCTGGATGTACAATCCTGGCTCAACCGAGACCTGTGGTGCTGAAGAATCGCAATGGGATACACGCGGCTACTACTATGTTGAGATTGACACAGACGAGCCAGAGCGCATCATTGACCTCAGCCGCAAAGAGCGCGTGCATCACGCTGAACATATCAAGAGCGACCGCCGCCCCTTCATTCGCTACGACCTGCGCGTAGACTCCCTTAGCGAGCCGGACGCGGTATACACACGCCTCGAAGACTACTGCCGCCGCGAAGGACTACATTACCAGATGGGCGGACGCCAACCCGTTGTACAGATACACCTCGTCGGCACTCTGAGCTTTGACACGGGCGCACTCGATATACCGCGCATGGAGGAGATGGTACGCACCGCCTTCAACCCGCTCTACGTCCGCATCGACAACAACACCAACGACCAGGACTACATCCCCGAAGACGGCGAAATCGACGGACGCGACCGCTCCGCATGGCACACGCTCGAACTTCGCATCTTCGAGGAACTCGTCGCACGCGACAACCGCTATCTTCCCGCGAAAGAGCAGTGGAGTAACGTATTAGGCGACCTCAAACGCATGGCACTCGAAGAGGACGCTCCCGAAAAAATCGGCCTCTTCCTACGCGAACGCCGCGAAACCCTATTATAAGCCTCTACATCAACACACTCTTTGCCGCTGTAAGCGGCAAAGAGTGTGTTGATGTAGAGGCTTTACAATTTTTTTGCATCTTCTCAGTTCTTTTTTGATACCTTTGCGTTATCATACATTCTAGCAAACAAAAATAAGCGATGAAACGTATGAGAGATATTGGGAGAGGAGTGCAAAAAATGAAAAAATTCACGGTTGCCGTAGTCATCGTAGGAGCATTTGTCCTCTATAGCCTGCTCTATGGCTGGGCACATCTCTCAGCCCTACAGCCAGCCACAGCAAATGACCCGAACACTACAACCCGCCCATCTGTCACCAGCACTTCGCCATCAGCTACGCCAACAACGGGTGCATCTGGCTCAAGCACACCCACTCCTACAACACCATCCAGCTCTCTCTATAAAGATGGGTCTTATACGGGTAGTCAAGCCGATGCACAATGGGGCTTCATCCAGGTAAAAGCAATCATTCAGAACGGCAAAATAACGGACGTACAGTTTTTACAGTATCCTAATGACCGCAACCGTTCCGTTCAAATCAATGCTTACGCCGACCCGCAATTAACTAGCGAGGCTATTCAAGCACAGAGTGCCACTGTCGATGTCATAACGGGTGCAACCGATACAAGCCAAGCGTTTATACAATCACTCTCAGACGCACTCAATCAGGCGAAAGCGTAATCATGAAACAAACACGTTTGCTTATGGGCATGCCAATCACAGTAGAAATAATGGATAGCACCGCTTCACAAGACGACCTTGATAGCGTTTTTGACTACTTTACCACTATAGATGATAGATTCAGTACCTACAAGGATAGCAGTGAGATAGCGAAAATAAATAGAGGCGAACTCTCTGCTGCACACTATAGCGAGGACATGAAGACGATTCTGGCGTTGAGCGAACAAACGAAAAAAGAGACGGATGGCTACTTCGATATTCAGCACAACGGCGTCTATGATCCTTCTGGCATCGTCAAAGGCTGGGCAATTCAGAATGCCACAACATTATTGCAAGAGCAAGGGTTTCAAAATTTCTACATAGATGCGGGTGGTGATATCCAGGTGGCGGGCAAGAAGCAAGGTAATCTGTGGCGTGTTGGCATTCGCAACCCATTCAACCGTAACGAGTACGTCAAAGTGCTTGCATTGAGCGACAGGGGCGTTGCAACCTCTGGCACCGCCATTCGTGGGCAACATATCTACGACCCATTCCAGCAGAACACGCCGCTTACAGAGATTAGCAGTCTCACCGTCATCGGCCCTAACATATACGAAGCCGACCGCTTTGCGACGGCTACCTTTGCGATGGGAAGAAAAGGGATATACTTCATCGAGTCTTTGCAGGGCTTCGAGGGCTATATGATCGACAAACATGCACGAGCAACGTTCACCAGTGGCTTTGAAAGGTATGTACTACACTCATGAGAAACCCCATAGATTACATTTTAGATAGAATAACAATGTACCGTCTTGTACTCTATGTTCTCGTAGCAATGATTGTTGTCGCAACAGGTCTGGCGTACTTCAAACTACTCTCGTTTTCGCCGCTCGCGCTACTAGCGTCAACCGCGTTCCTCATTCTCATGTGTTGGGCAATGAACACCGTTTTTGCCTACATATTCAAGATACCAACCAATATTGAATCAGCAACCCTTACCGCTCTTATCCTGGCACTTATTATTGACCCTGCCAACTCAGCGGTTACATACCAGTTTCTGGGCTGGGCAGCGATTCTCGCAATGGCATCAAAATATATTCTCGCCATTAACAAAAAGCATCTCTTCAATCCTGCAGCCATTGCGGTTGTAATTACCTCGTTCGTCCTCGGTGAGTCGGCAAGCTGGTGGATAGGAACGGCAAGCATGCTACCAATCGTGCTGATTGGTGGACTGCTGATTGTACGAAAAATACGCCAGGAAGATATGATGGTCAGCTTTTGCGGGGCTGTCCTCGTTAGTGTATGTGTGTTTAGCATTGTGCAGCGACAGGATATCTTTGCTGAGATACGGCAGTTGTTTGTGCAGTCGCCGCTGTTTTTCTTTGCATTTATCATGCTCACCGAACCACTCACGGCACCGCCAACCAAAAATTTGCGCCGCCTCTATACCCTGCTTACAGGTGTTCTCTTCCTGCCTCAGCTTCATCTTGGTAGCATTTACGCAACACCAGAACTGGCTTTGGTCGTAGGCAATGCGTTTACCTATGCTGTAAGCCCCAAGCAAAAAGCTGTGTTAAAGCTAAAAAGAAAGGTACGTGTAGCGTCCAACATCGTCGATTTCGTATTCAAGCCCTCACAAAAACTGGCCTTTCAACCGGGACAATACATGGAATTGACGTTGGCACATCCGCAGACGGATAGTCGCGGCAATCGACGCTACTTCACGCTAGCCTCATCGCCAACTGAAAACGACGTTCTGCTCGGTGTGCGCTTCTACGAACGTAGTAGCAGTTTCAAGAAAGCTCTCTATAAACTAAGCAATAAGACACAACTGGTCGCTGCTCAGATTGCTGGAGATTTCACGCTACCTGCAAATCCTCAACAAAAGCTGGTCTTTATCGCTGGCGGCATCGGCATCACACCGTTCAGAAGCATGATAAAATATCTGCTCGATACGCACCAACGACGCGACATCATTCTTCTCTACGTCAATAGGAAAGCCGATGAGATCATCTACACCGACGTTTTCAACGATGCAGCGAATAAACTTGGTCTCAAAACATACTACACGCTAACCGATACCGCTACACTACCTCGCAATTGGGGTGGCTTCGCGGGTAGAATCGACGAGCCAATGCTGCTGAAAACGGTACCCGATTATTCAGAGCGCACCTACTACATCTCCGGCCCTCCTGAGATGGTGAAGGCAAGCGAGCGAGTGCTGCACGTTATGGGTGTAACACATGCTCAAATTAAAAAAGATTTTTTCCCTGGTCTCGTGTAGGGGTCATAATGCCTCCTCTTTCATAACTTACAGGAATACATCAGCGGAATAAATAACAAAAGCGTATATGTTGTTTTCTTTGAGATACTGTAATCTCCTTATAGCGTCTCAACTATAATGCATGCACCAGTTTTACTCAAGAGGAACAACAATGGAGACAGTCGCAACCTCGATACCGCGCGTCGATACGCATCTCGCCAAATTTTCGCAGGCTTCGGTCGCCGTCTTAACAGCTCTAGCATTCATCTTCAATCTACCCGGTCTTGTCCTTATCACCGCTGTTATCATGGTTATCGCGGCACTCGCCCCTGCTGTAAGTCCATTCAAACTTGTATATCAATGGATTGCGCTACCGTTGCATCTACTCAAGCCGCGCATCGTCGAAGATGATCCTGCTCCACATCGTTTCGCGCAAGGAGTTGGCGCAGCATTTCTTATCGCGGCAAGCATTCTCTTCTTTCTCGCTCACGCAACAATTGCAGGTTGGACGCTAGACCTGATTGTGTTTGTCCTCTCAGGTATCAACTTCACCTCTGGGTTCTGCGCTGGCTGTTTCGTCTACTATCATCTTGGACGCTTGGGACTGCTACCAAGCGTGCGCTACGAGGGTGGTTTCCACTGGCGAGGAGTTTGAATCCATGTCTGATGTAACGTTGCGTTTGGTAATCGTGACAGGAGTCTGCGTGCTTACATTGTTGCTCATATGGGGTACTCGGCGTTTTATCGAGCAACGTAAGCAACAGGTTCTAGCGTCAACATCAACACTACCAGAAACTACAGAGAACAAGCAAGGCAAGCCTATCAGTATTCTCGCATTCAGTAGCGATGACTGTCGCCAATGCCATCAATTACAGACACCGGCACTACAACGTGTCTTCGAGACACGCAACGATGTCTCCATCGTCGAGGTCGATGCCCCAACCTCACCCGAACTTACCGAACGCTATTCCGTTTTGACCGTTCCCACAACCGTCATACTTGATGCTACAGGCAAGGCGCATGCCATAAACTATGGTTTCGCCAACACCAAACGCTTGCTAGAGCAGATTGATAGTATACTAGCTCCCATATAACAAACAACAGGGGCAAGGCGAATGCCTTGCCCCTGTTGTTTGTTATTCTAACTCCCCTTTGGGACCACGCATCATTAGCTCCGGCACGGCTTGATGGGGGTCGAGTCCCTCGAAAAGTATCAGGCTGAGTTGCGTAGTGATGGGCATATCGACGGAATAACGGGACGCAAGTTGCAAAGCAGCTTTCGTCGTGGTAACACCTTCCGCAACAGTATGTGTCGATTTAAGGATGTCATCAAGTTTCTCGCCAGCCGCTAAACGTCGCCCAAGTTGTTGATTGCGGCTCAAAGGACTGGCACATGTCGCAATCAAATCACCAATACCAGCAAGTCCCGCGAAGGTCAAAGGTTGCGCTCCTGCAGCTATGCCTAATCGCAATAATTCCGCAAGCCCACGCGTAATAAAAGCTGCCTTCGCATTGTCACCGTAGCCCATGCCATCGTTAAAACCTGCGCCAATTGCGATAATGTTCTTGAGGGCACCGCTCAACTCAACGCCCGTCACGTCCTCGGCTGTATACATGCGAAAATAGCTGGTATTCAATAACTGTTGCACATGCTGCGCCACCTCATGACTCTGTGAAGCGACAACGGCTGCCGTTGGCTTCTCCTCCGCCACCTCGCGTGCGATATTGGGACCGCTCAATGCTGCGATAGCTGTATGCGTCGCTGGCACCTCTTCGCTGATAACCTGCGTCATACGTTTAAGCGAACTCATCTCGATGCCCTTACTCGCGCTCACTAAAATAGTATTTGCTGTGATGTAAGGCGCAAGCAATCGCACATTTTCGCGCATTCTCTGCGAAGGCGTCACGAGCAACAACATGTCCTTATTACGTGCCGCCTCTTCGATATCCGCTGTAACAGTAAGCATTGCAGGAAAAGAGAAGTCAGGCAGAAAAAAGGTGTTCTCATTATGTCGCCGCATCTCCACCACACGTTCAGCACGATGCTCCCACAACGTCGTCGCAATGCCCTTGCGGGCCAGAAGAAGGGCCAGTGTCGTGCCCCATGCGCCACTACCGATAACACCTACTGATGACATATACGTATTTGCTCCTCTTATCTTCTATTCGCCCTTCTGTACTTTTTCGCCATGTCCTTTGCACTTATCTCTCCGCGAAGAAAAGGACCAGCATTATTATTATCACTACTAAATCTTTCTACTTCAGCAAAGCCTTGTCCTCTAAGTTGCTTTAAGAATTTTCCAATATCGTCTAATGATGTTCCATGATGATAGAGACAAGCCTTCCACTTAATTCTTTGTAATTCTCTATTACAACTTCCTTCACATTCTGCATACAGTAGTTCTTTTATATGCTCTCTTGTTGATTTGATTTGTTCTGCAGCTACTGAAATATTTGTTCCCTTCATCTCTACTAAACAAATAACCTTATCATCTTGTCCATCTTTCGCATAAAAAATAAGCCCGTCGCTACGTTTTTCCTCATCTTGTATACCAAGGCTACGGGCAATCCGTTCTCGTTTCTCTCTATCCTGTTTGTCATCAAGTTGAAAGCAAAGAACAACTTCGCCTGCATAAGGATCATTAGAAAAATGATTACTTTTAGGCTCTATAATTATTTGATCCCGCCCTTCACCAGTTATATATTTTTTAGAACTTGACGCGACTAAAAGCAACCTACTCAAAGACACACTACCTCTCCTCTTACAACTCAAAATGAATACGTTCAACGAGTTTTGTTACATCGCTAAATGTTTGCCATTGTATGTTCCCTTCATCATCAAGAATATTCACCACTTTTCCATCCTCAACTAGATAAGCAGAAACCTTTTCCTGAGTAATGAATGCATCCTTGCTCTCTAAGAGGAACATTTCAGCAACCTCGTCTTGATTATCATGTTTATGAGCATCCATAAGATTAACAAGATGGTCAACGACATAGGTACTATGAGTAGTAATGAGTACATGCAACCCAGCGTTGACAAGCATTGTAAGAAATTCAATAATTTTCACTTGCGCTTCTGGATGCAGGTTCATCTCTGGCTCATCTATGATAAGAAGTTCTCCTGGTCGTGCAAGATAACGCAAATAGAGTATTAAAGGAGAAAGCTCTTTTACCATTGATGATGCAATAGGAAGTTCTAAATTAACATCCTTTGATGGATGAAAAAGAATTTCTCGCCTAGGGTCTGGTTCTGGGGTAGAGAAGTGTACGACACCCGCCAATACCTCTTCTTCTAGGATTTTTGCAAGCTTAATATATTTGTTTAGCTTTTCATCCTTTTCTCTTATATCATATTCTTTTGAACCGAACTCAAAAATGTTACTGAGCATACTCATAAAAGAACTTATTGGCTGGATAGCCTCTCTTGCTATACGATTTTGTTCAAAGAATGCATTATTATCTAGTTCTTTTACAAGCCCTTCCATCGCTTCCATGAATGCTTCTACTGCCTTTTCATTAATTTGAGCTAGTTCTCTATTAGTCACACTTTTGCTAAAACGAGCTGTTACAAGTGTTGTTCTTTCGGTGGGAAATACGCGTACATTCGGATAAAGTGACCTTCTAAGAGCAGACGAAACAAAATTAACAAGTCGTTCCTTAACTACATCTTCAGGAATTTTTTCACTAATTTTTTCCTCTTGCTCTTCACTATCTTGTATTTCAACAGAGGTATAGGCAAAAAGTTTATCTTCACCTCGTTTTTTACGTACTGTTAATAATGATTTCGCAATACTACTTCTCAAAGAATACTGAGAAATTTGATTCAAAAATTGCTGTTTAATGTCTGATAAATTCAAAGATATGTTCATGTCGTTAAAATGTGCGAGTTGCGTGCTAAGAAACTTACCCATCCAAGTTTGAGCAAATTTTGCAACTTCATTAAAGTATATTTCACCACAATCATTTGCGAGTTTTCGCAAATCTATCGTGGCATTCCCTTCTGCTAAAACTCGCTCAATGGCTTCATTCACTTGCTCATAAATATTGGGTACCTGTTGCTCAACATATGCTTGAACATATTCTCTCGAACCATAAGGGCCAAGTATACCTGCTAAAGCATAGGCTAGCCACGTTTTTCCTGAATTATTTGGTCCAATAAAAACGGTAAGGGGTTTGAGGTCAATTATGGCTTCTTCTTTCAGCACACCTAGGTTGCGAACCGTTATCCTCATCTGAATGACTCCCTGATATACTCTAGTTTCTCTTGTTATCTCACCTCACAGTATACCAGATATAGGGAAGTGGGGGGGGGGGGGGGGGGGGGGGGGGGGGAGGGCGGCCGACGCCTGGTG
>CAXUGH010000216.1:0-9118 GCA_964250365.1 uncultured Ktedonobacteraceae bacterium | reverse complement strand
CCTGTACGTACACCGGGCTTGCATCTCTTTGCCTCCTTCAGCAATCTAGACCCCTTAAATCTTGACCGCTTCGCCGCGACTGTGGTGTACCGTAACGAAACCTTCATCGACCCCGAAGTTCTCAACTACCTCCTCAAGCGGTTGCGTGGACAACGCTTGACGCCACGCCAGGAAGAATGCGCCTCTCTCATCGCAAAAGGATTTAGCAACGATGATATCGCTCTGCATATGGGTTTTCTGAACACAAAGGGAAAGCCAAATATGGGACCGTTGGAGAATATCGTGAGTGAACTTTACAACTTTTTCTCAATAGAGGGTGCCCCCAGCGACCCAGGGCGACGCGTGCTGCTTGCTCATGCATACGAGGCGTATGCAGGGCTGCGGCATGATGGAGAGATGTAACACATAATCAAACAACCTGCGGCATTCGCCGCAGGTTGTTTGATTATGTGTTATGGTTGCAGCCTCGACTCCAGAAGTGTTCCTGCGTTGTTGGCGTTATGATCCTGTGCAGGGAGAGGAATGCGTAACAGCACTTTTGTCCCGTGATCGGATTGGGAACGAGGTGTTGATTTGATCGCAATCGCACCTCCTGCTTCCTTCGCCTTGAGTTGTGCTTTGAAGAGGCTTGTCTTCTCCGGCGGCACGGCTTTGGGATCGAAGCCGCGCCCATCGTCCGTAATAAGAACCTCTAACACTCCATTAGCGTGAATCGCGCGTACCGTTGCGAAACTGGCACCTGCATGATTGTAGATGTTGAGAAGCGTCTGTGTCACCGTGTACGAAATAGCTTCGGCAATCTTCGCACCCTCTTCCGTCTGTTCCAGGTCGGGACTCAAGCTATCGAGTGCCCACAGGTCTGATTGTACTTTCAGTGGTGATTCAGGATGCAACGCGGGCAAGTCTTCACGAAGAAGCTTCTCAAGGTGAAGGCGTAGGCCGAGGCTACGCCGCTGGTAGGCATCCTCGACGAGCAGTTGAAGGCCGCGCAGATCGCCCTCTAGCTCTTCGCTAATCTTGCGTACCTTGCCCAATGCCTCGACAATCGGCTGTACCGCAACCTTATGGTCTGGATTCTGCTCCGCCTCGACTCGCAGTTTGTGTTGCCAGTGTCCGAGTAGAGAGCGAATACGCAAGGCTTGTTGTTTAGGCTGATCGTGAATGCGTTGCGACAGCAGCGAACGCAGGTGAGCATCGGCATGCAATAGCAGCGATGTGGCTTGTTGCAAATCTCTGTTGATGTGTTGAACCTCGGTATTGCTCCGACGCAACTCTTCCGCCGTGCGTTGTTGCTGTTGCAACGCAGCTTCGCGCTGTTCCAACGTAACGTGTAGTTCGTCTATAAGGTGCAACGTGCGAATAGCGTACAAGAGGAGCAGAGGGTAAATCGCTGCCAGTACATAGAAAATTGGCAGTGGTAAGAGCGTCTGGCCTTTCAGCATAATGGGTAGTACACCAAAGCAGAAGCCGAGACCAACGCCGCCAATCCACAGCGTGAGCAGATCACCAACGCGTTTGCGAACTCGCTCAGGTACGACATCGTTTCTCTGGAAATTCTTCTGTCTCGGTAACAAATAGCCAGCTTTAATCAGCGAATGTATGCCGACGCCAAAGCTGATGAGACCACCGATAACGCCATAGCCCAGACTAATAGTAAGATTAGGACGTGTAGGAACGTGTTGACCGAAGAAAATATAGGAACTCCACTCGTAGGCAAGCAATGCGATCAATGGTAGATAGGGTAATACGTCTATAGCTAGGCTCGGCATGCGGTGAGTACTCAATACCTCTGGTCGGTAGGTAAGGCTGATATGAATAAAGGCGGCACCTAGTAGGGCAAAAGATGGTATCCATAAAAGTTGAAAAACGGCATCAGCAGGATATGCATGCTGCACATTACCCCAATGACTGTAGAAGAGCAGCAGCATAGCGGGTGGCAGCAGCGTAATACCTTCAACCGCGCTGGTCCATTCGGAAGCCATCATTAAGAGAATGGCTCCAATAACCAACCAACTGAGACCAGCGATAAAGGCCAGTCCGTAGTTTTGCCACCACATATCCCATGTGAAGGTCACAGCGGGTTGCGTGAAGGTGGTATGAGAGCCATTACTGTTTGAGAGGATATAGGTTATCGGTTCGCCCGGATGTGCGTGTTCGTAGACCTGCTCAAGTCCTGCTGCTCCTCGTTGCCCATTTGCGGATACAAGATGCGTATTATTCGTCAGCGAATTTGCAGTAGCATTTGATGTTGGCAATTGATAGGGTGTGGAGACAACGACAACCTGCCCGTCGGTATCGACGCCCCAGATAAAGCCACCAAAAGTATGCCCCACTTCGTCGAGTAGGCGTATATGTCCGACTGCACTGATTGCTACTATAATCACTGCAACGACAAGATACACCGTCATGAAGTGGAGATGCAAACCTTTCCACCATGTTTTAGTTGTAGGGACGGAAGAAATATACACGCCTTAGTGTAGCATGTCGGCGTCCCTCTATGCAAGGTCAAGAATGTGCCGATTCCTTGATAGTAACACAGCTATGTGGTATACTTACTACAGAATAGTTGCACGTATGTACAGCTATTCATACAAAGGAGTGAGAATATGGCGACTCAATCCGCTAAGACAGCGACGGAAAGTCTCATACAAGATGATATGTGTCAGGAGCGCACGATACACGCTGAGCATGCGTTGGAGGTGCGGCGCAATCTGCTCAACGCCGAGGATGCGACGCAGATTGCCGCACTATTCTCGGTGCTAAGCGATCCAACACGGCTACAAGTGGTACATGCTTTGCTGCATACACCAACGGGGGAGCTTTGTGTCTGCGACCTTGCGACAGGACTGAGACGCGATGATACCACTATCTCACACCAACTACGTGTGCTACGCAACCAGAAGGTCGTTGCCATGCGTAAGGTTGGGCGCATCGTCTACTATCGACTGGTCGATGAGCATATTCGTCAACTATTGCGTATGGGTATCGCACACGCGAGCGAGAATACGCATCCGCATGTGCAGGAAGAAAGTGAGGTGTCGGCATGAGCAGTGTTCAAAGTTCCGTAAGCCATGCTCACTCGCACTCCCATGCAGGTCATAATCATACGCATGGCATGGCGAAACAGACGCTTCGTATAGCCTTTTTGCTCACTATTCTCATTCTGCTTGCGGAATTAGTTGGTGGTCTACTGGCGAATTCGCTGGCTCTGCTCTCGGATGCAGGACATGTTGTGACCGACCTGTTCGCGCTCGGCCTTGCGTGGTTTGCCGCAAGTCAGGCGGAGCGGCCCGCGAACGCGCAAAAAACATTCGGCTACCATCGCGTGGGTATTCTTGCGGCCTTAGCAAATGCTGTAACCCTCATTCTTATCTCTGTTGTTATTCTCTGGGAGGCCATCTCACGGTTTCAGCATCCTGAGCCGATTCAGCCGCTGGTAATGTTTTTCTCGGCGGCTGTGGGTATAGCGATCAACCTGTTCATCGGTTTTGGTCTGCGTAAGGAAGAGCATAACGTGAATGTACGTGCCGCTGCTCTGCACGTCTTTGGCGATGTCGGCATCTCTATCGGCGTTATCGTCGCGGGCGCCATCATTCTTTTGACAAAGTGGACGCCGCTTGATCCTCTTCTCTCTATCGCTATCTCGCTTCTAATCGTGGTCAGTACGTGGCCTATCCTGCGTGAAACCGCGGACATTCTATTGGAGTCTACGCCTAAGTCCATTGCCTTGCCAAAACTGGTCGCCGACATGAAGCAGGTAAACGGCGTCAAAGAGGTACACGACCTGCATGCGTGGAGCATTACAAGTGGCATGTACGCCCTCTCGTGCCATGTGTTAATCGACGACTTGCCGCCAAGTGGTAGCTCACCGATTCTACAGCACCTGAAGACACTCCTGCACGAGAAGTACAATATCGACCACACAACCATTCAATTCGAGTGCAGCATGCAAGGTGCTTGTTGCGACGACAGCGATTTGTATTGCTGTATGGGAGCTGCTAAAGAACAGAATTGTGGGTGCGAGGATGAACATTCGGTACACGCGACCTTTTCAGCGAAACGCAGTGTTTCATAATGGGAAAGCCATTGCTGATTATTGTGAACGGCTTGCCAGGATCAGGAAAAACTATCCTGGCAAGATGGCTTGCATCAAGTAACCGCGACGACAGGTGACAAGCCTGCAATCACGACTCCCAAGACGCGATCAGTCATCTCTTCTGCCGAGGTCGTTTGGTCTCCCCGACTCCATTGAGCTGCTGAACCGAAGATCGCCCAACTGATGACCAGCACTGTAGTTTCTACTGCCTCCTCTTGCAAGGGAACCTCTGACGAAGCTTGCTTGAGCCATCTCAAGAGGACTTCAGAAAGTTCCTGTTGGAGAACGATCTCGAAGAACGGCTCGTACTGCTGATCGGCTGGTTTGAGGTAAGAACGAAAGACAGTAAGAAAGTCGAATACAGCCAGAATTAACTGACGTAGAGTGTTCAGTTGCAAGCTGGAGGAGGCAGGAAGTTGGCTGGCGAGTGTCCGGTGAAACTTCTCGCGCATCCAGCACTGTAACAAGGCATATTTGTCTTCAAAGTGAGCATAAAAGGTGGCTCGGTTGACTGTTGCACGTTCGGCAACCTCTTGCACAGAGATCGAGTGAAGGTTGTGCCGTTCTTCCACCAGTGCGATGAACGCTTGCACCAACAATTGACGAGTCCGTTTGACTCGTGGATCGTTCGCATTGACTAGTGTCGTCATGTTTCCTCCTTCTCTAGCTTATCCCTCTGCTGAAAGCAACAACTTCCCACTAGTGTTGTCTACACAACGATTCCGCCCGTTTGCTGATTGCTTTCGGCTCAGATATATTTTACAATTTCTACAGTGTAGTATACACGAAATTGTTGAATAAGCAACACTGTTGTACAGCTAATCACATTCTGTTCGCTGATAGAACAGAGTGATACAGTTAAACACATTGGAGGTTATGATGATTCTTGTTACAGGAGCTACTGGCAAGCTCGGTCGAGCCATTGTAGAGCAACTGCTCGAACTCGTTCCAGCCGAACAGATTGGCGTGAGTGTCCAGGACCCTGAGAAGGCACGCGACCTTGAGCAACGAGGTGTTCGCGTCCGTAAGGGGAACTTTGACGATGCCGCAAGCCTTGCTCACGCCTTTGAGGGGGCATCGCAGGTGCTGATTGTGTCAGTTCCCCGCACGGGTGAACAAGCTGTCCGCTTCAATCAAACGGCGATTGACGCGGCTAAAGCGGTCGGAACTCAAAGGATTCTCTACACGAGCCACATGGGGTCAAACCCAGCATCGTCCTTCCCTCCTATGCGTACTCATGCCGCTACAGAGATGGCACTGCAGGAGTCGGGTGTGCCTTTCACTGCACTTCGCAATGGCTTCTATGCGTCGTCTGCGGTCATGTTTCTTGGCAGCGCTGTTGAGACAGGGGAGTTGGCTGTACCGCAGGATGGGCTAGTTGCCTGGACAGCACATGCTGACCTTGCAAGGGTGGCAGCGATTGCATTAGCTAAGGGTGGTCTTGATGGCATCACTCCTCCTCTCACCGCCTCTGAAGCATTAGACTTGGCTGATGTCGCAGAGATCGCCTCTGAATTGACGGGCCGCCCCATCCGCCGCATTGTTGTGCCAGATGATGAGTTTCGTTCTCGCTTGGTCGCTCGTGGCACCCCAGAGGTAGCAGTTAATATACAACTGGGAAACTATGCTGCAAGCAGGCAAGGGAATTTCGCCAACGTCGATCCGACGCTCGCTCGTCTCATTGGGCGACCGCCAATGACGATGCGGGATGTTCTAAAGGCAACGCTGCAAAAACTGTAGGGGTCTAATTCATTACACCCTGCAACCGCCTGTAAAGCGCGAGCAGGGTGTAATGAATTAGACCCCTACAGTTTTACACATTGCCCGAACGCAACTTGTAAATCTTAATCGCGATTTGCAGCGTGAGCCAGTTAGCGCGTTCTTGCAGGTCAATCTCGCATAGCGATTGAAGACGTTCAAGACGTTGAATGAGTGTGTTGCGATGAACGTAGAGCCGCTCAGAGGTCTTGGTCAGATTGCCAGCGCACTCTAAATATACCTCTAGTGTGTTGAGTAGGTCGGTGTTTTTGCGAGCATCATAGCTGTCGATGAGCGTAACCTGCTCTTGGTAAATATCGCGTAAATCGTCCATGTGGGCGATTTTGTAGAGATAGCGATAGACGCCGAGGTCGTTGAAGTGCGTCACAAGGGCTTCTGCATGCGTTGCACTCTCTTCCTGCAAGTTTTGACCCATCTGTAATGCTTCGTTAGCCTCCGCGAATCCGCGTCGATAATCTCTACTACTTTGACAGGCGTTACCAATACCGATGGATAGCACCACGCCATACTCATTATGTAGTTGGCGTGCGATATCGGTGAGCCATGTTTTGAGGCGAGTGCCCGTTGGATCTTTGCTTAGAGAAATGAGGCAAGTGATGAAGTTCGCGTGTTCGTAGAGCAACGAGCCGACGAAGCTGTCTTGAATGCGGCGACGAAAAATGCTTCCGATGCGTTTGTACATCGCTTGCACCTGCGACCCTTGTGCATGCTCATCCTCGTTCGCAACTTCTTGAACGCGTTGAGATGTTCCATTTCGGTTATGCTGTGTCTCTACATGCATCATTTCGATAGTCACAACGGCATGAGAACGCGTGAGATCGAAGCCTAGGAAGCTCGCACGCTGTTTAAGCGAGTCCTCCACATCGGGCGTTCCCTGCATGAGATCATCGAAGAAGCCCTTGACGAGATTTTTTTGTGCCAGTTGATTGACAAGGTGACTATTTTTGATGGCGATTGCCGCCTGATTTGCGATGGTTGTGAGGAGTGTCTGGTCCTCGGCGGTATAACGTCGCGGTTTGCTGGAGTAGCAATTGATAAGACCAAGTTGCTCTGTACCTGCAACAAGTGGTGCCGAGAGAAGCGTCTTGTAGGAGACATCCTGAATGGGGTTGAGCTGTGCTAGTGCGTATTCGTTCATATCGGCGGAAACACTTTTGAGCTTCTTATTCGAGCGGAGAGGATTTCCGTTAAGTTCGTGGAGTTGCTCAAGCAAGGCATGGTCAACGTCTATCGCCTGAAAACTTACGCGCTCATTGAGATTGGGTGACATCGCGCGTACTACAAGGCGTCTCGTGTAGCGTGTACTATCTGTTTCGCGCTCGCGCGATGAATCCATCAACAGAATGACGCACAGATCAACCTCCATGATTTGCACGGTCAGAGTGGCAAGCGAGCGTAGCATGTCATCGAGATATAAGCCAGAGCTAATCGTCTGGCTCAGAATCGACAAAGAGGTGAGAATGCCGAGCTTGCGTTGCGTGTTTTCATACAGTTGTGCATTCTCTATCGCGCTCGCTACCAACGCGGCGATATTGCTTATGAAGCGATGATGTTGTTCGGTAAATTCGTGCGGTGCTATTGCCTGTAGCGTAATGACGCCGAGCAGTTGTCGTTCCTTTGTGATAATGGGAACGGTCAGCATCGACTGAAATTTTTCCTCTTCTAACTCTGGAAAATAGTAGAAGCGCGGGTCATCCATCGCCTCGTCCTTCAAAAAAACAGGCGTGCGATGCAGCGCGACCCAGCCAGCGATGCCTTCGCCCAGGCCCATCTCGATCTTGCCGACAAGGTGCTGGTGACGTTGTGTTGCACTGGCAAGGACAAGGTGCTCTTTCTCTTTATCGTACATATAGATAAAGGCCATTTGACACTGGGTAGCGCGAACAACGGTGTCCACAAGGTGATGCAACACTTCATCGAGTCTCAACGTTGAGCCGACGGTAGAAAGCACTTCGTTCAACAAGACGTTTTCCTGTGTTTTCGTCTCAAGTGCGTTTTGTAGTTCAGCCATCTCCTTACGCAATTGTGCTACTGTATGTTCTTCGCTGTCGGTTGATGCTGGAAGAAGATGCTGATTTATGTCGGCTTTAGAAGACATACGACCTCCCGAAGGGTAGTTATGTCTTACTTCTCTCTCAAACGCCGCAAGCGTTTGAGAGAGAAGTAAGACTGGGGCACAACTCCAGACCCCAGTCAAGGGCGACTGCCCCCTGCATCCCGTTTTTAGCGAAAAAGGCGACCACCATGATTCCCTCACGTCATCATGGCGGTCGCCTCGTTGCGTTCGCTTTACAGGAGATGCTACGTACATGTTTCTTTGAGTACCATTGTACACATTTTTGCTTGCTACGTCTAGGGCTAGGTGGGGTTCGATAACTCCGGCAGAGTCAAGACGCCTTCTGGTCCGCCGACGAACGCTCGCTCCGCCATTTCCAGAAAGAGGCCAGTTTCGACGACGCCGACAATACTATGTATGTTCGCGTTCAGCCCGATAGGGTCAGAGACGCCCCCTGAAAAGGCACAGTCGAGAATGATATTGTTGTTCTCGGTGACAAAGGTTTTGCCCCCTATCTGGCGCAATGTAATGGTGGCACCTAGGGCGGCTAGATGTCTGCTTACGGGAGTAATGGCGAAAGGAACAACTTCGACTGGTACAGGAAAATTCTCTCCAAGATGCTTGACTTGCTTGGTGACATCGGCGATGACGACAAAACGCCGCGCGGCGGATGCAATGATTTTTTCGCGCAACAAGGCACCGCCTGCGCCTTTGAGCAGGTTGAGTTGCGTGTCGATCTCGTCGGCTCCGTCGATGTAAATATCGAGTGTGGGATGTGTATCCAGGTCGGTGACAGGAATACCAAGGTTAGCCGCCAGTTCACGCGAAGCCTGAGACGAGGAGACGGTACCAACGATGTTTAGCCCCTCCTGCACGCGCTTTGCCAGGGCGTAAATCATGAAATTCGATGTCGAGCCAGTGCCGAGTCCAACGACCATGCCGTCCTCGACCAACTTTACCGCCGCCGTTCCCGCCATCTGTTTCCACGAGTCCTGCTGTATGTTATGTGGCATCATTGCATATTACCTCTTCAAATCTATATAATTTGTGGTAAGATCGATGAGAATACTTCTCTGGGAGTATATCATTTTTAAGCAAGGAAGTTGTGACAAGTCAACAGCACTGCCGCAGTCATGTGACAACATGCAAATTGGTATACCCGCAGCCTCGTGATAAACACATTCAAG
>CAXUGH010000215.1:0-9157 GCA_964250365.1 uncultured Ktedonobacteraceae bacterium | reverse complement strand
TTATTATTGTTTGTCTTTGTTCCAAATAATTTTTTTTTTTGGTTTTAAGGTCACTACACTTGACACTCTCGCGCTGCATCACTACAATACAGAGAAAGAATGTAGCGTGGTAACGAAACCATGCTCTAGCGGAGAAGGGGCTGTAGAAAGTGACGCAGTGTACCAATGTAGAGCAGATGCTGTCACAGCACATCACACGTTTGAGGGCATCTCTTCAGCGTGCCTCTGGCACAAACTATGGACCAGAAGAGGGAAGTGATGCTGCGCTCCTGCTCGACGCCTTCGTTGGCAACGACAATTCTCTACTTGCTACTCGCCTCGAACAATCAGGTCGCTTGTTGGCAGAGCACGGTGGAAAGTTAGACACCCGTTTAACCGCCTTCCAACAATATGTTGACGCACTGGCGACGGAGCTACAGGACATCTTCGACTCGCAACCCCAGTATCTTCTTGAAGCCACAAAACGCCTATACCTGTTGCAATCTACGTCAGTCCTGGCACTCACGCGCGGCTATCAAAGTGTGACAGACCGCTTTAGCTTGGAGAGTGCCGCGAACTCACAACATTTAGAGAGCCGCCTCCTTGCGCTCCAACGCATTAACGGATTCAGCAATTCTGCAATGGACCTGGATCAGACGTTGGACGTGACAGCGCAGGTAATTGCTGAGGAGCTACACGTCGATCTCTGTTCCATCTTCTTTTATGATGAGTTGCAACGAGTGTTGACGCTGCGAGCAACTAACGGTCCACGCCCACTCGGTGGCATGCATTTTACCCTGCGCTTGGGAGAAGGCTATAGCGGATGGGTTGCCGACAAAGGGCGACCGTTATTAGAGCGGGATGCTCACGCCAATGCCAATTTTGCGAACGAGGCGAATGCGTATAGCGACGATTATCACGGTCTCATGGCGATTCCCGTCATCTTTTTCGGTAATTCCGAACGCTTGATAGGAGTCATGAGCGTGCAATCGCTCGCGCCACGAGATTTCACACGCGAAGAGATGAGCTTTGTCGAAGTGGTCGCTGGCATCGTTGCCATCAATATAGAGAACGGACGCTTGTATGAACAGACCGACGAACAGTTGCGTCGCAAAGTACATGAACTGGCAACGATTCACCGCGTCTCGTCAATTATTGCCTCAACGTTGAATCTGGACGAAGTGCTGCAAATCATCACGACGCAAGCGGTACATCTGTCAGGCGCAGAACGGTCGTGCCTGTTCTCGCTCGATCCAGACACGCAAACGCTGCATGTGCTGGCTCATTATGGCTTGAACGATGCTCTTGCACGTCGTATTCAGATAAACCTCGGTCAGTGTTGTGCCGGTCGTACTGTACAAACAGGGCGACCAAGTATGGCGGTCGATTGCTTCCATGCCGATGAGCATTGTATTCTGCATAGCGACCCCTTTGTCTCAGCCGAAATTCATTCTGTGCTATGTGTGCCGTTGCAGGTAAAACAGAAAATTCTTGGATGCATCTGTATCTATAGTAGCCATCGCCACATGCTCAGTCCAGAGCAGATGCAGCTTGTGATCACCTTTGCGAACGAGGCTGCCATTGCTATTGATAATGCACGCTTATACGAGGAGACGAGGCGAGGGCTTGAGTTGAAATCCGCCCTACTGCGCGAACTGCACCATCGTGTCAAAAACAATCTCGCCACTGTGGGTGGCATTCTCTCGCTGCAACGCCGCCGCTCGAAATCGGAAGAAGTGCAGAATGCTCTCGCGGAAAGCGTGAATCGTGTTCAAGGCTTGGCAACTACACACGACCTGCTGGCACATGAAGATGTAAGCGAGGCTCGCATCGACGATATCGCGCGTAAGATCGTCGGCGTTGCCAATGACAATCTGCGTCCCCCTGATAAGCATATTGGATTTATCGTTGAACCGAGTCCAGTTGTGATACCTTCACGAGCCGTAACCATTCTTGCCCTCGTGCTTAACGAAATGGTGTCGAACTCGATTAAACACGGTATGGCTGATAGAACTGAGGGCACGATTACCATTAAAGGTCGTGAAGAGGATGGTATAGTTACTGTGCAGGTGATAGATACGGGACGCGGACCTGACTTCGACTCCACGCTTGAAGAGGGCAATGGGAATGGAAACTTCGATGGTTTAGGTCTTTCGCTTATTAAAAATATGATTGGCGATCTCGATGGAGATTTCACACTGAAACGCGAACAGTGTGTTCTTGCAAATACTTCTTCGAGAGACGATGCTACAACTGAATGTACTGTGGCAGAGGTACGTTTCCCCTTAAAACGACGTAATCGTTCTGCTATCTGATTCTGTGTTCCTTGTAGAGACAAATTGGTGGCTTTGTTGTTGAGGTTTAGTATATGGCTATGAACAAACACAAAATTCTTGTTGTTGAGGATGAGGCGGATATTCGGCAGGTGCTGTCTTTCTTCTTACGGCATTCGGGCTACGATACGCTAGATGTGGCAAGTGGGCAGGAAGCGATTCAAGCCATTCCAGAGTATTGTCCCCATTTGATTGTGCTAGATTTGATGATGCAGCCACTAGACGGCTGGGCTGTTTTGCGTTGGTTACACACTAACTACCAAAACCCTCTTCTCCCCGTTCTTATTGTAACCGCGAACGTTCATTTTCCTGAGCAGATACGCGGGTTTGAGGCGGGGGCAGTCGAGTATATGACCAAGCCTGTGCAGCCAAACAAGGTGGTCGAGCGGGTACACCTCCTACTGTCGTTGACTGAGGAGGAACGTTTGCAGCGCCAGCGTCAACGTATCGAAGACCAGCGGAAAATGTGGAATCGCATTCAGGAGGCGCAGACCGAAGAGCGTCTCTACTAACCCGTTTGCCTGACAAGTGGCTGACCGCACTTTGTGCAGAAGCGATTACTCGCGGGATTTTGCCCTCCACACAGAGTACATTGATTCATTGGGTAACCACATTTGGTACAAAAACGCATTTGTGGTCGATTCAATTGATGACAATGAGGACACGCATAATTTTCTGTTCCCTGGAAAGATTGGGGATATGCCAGACGTGTAGGCGAATTTTCATAGACCAGGGGTGGTGTACTATTGCCTTGCTCTACCTGCGTCACGGCACCAACAAAAGGTGTAGTTTTGCCGATTTGAGAAATCGCCGCTGGATGCTGACCTGTTGCAAGCCGTGGTTGCAACTGCACCAGTTCAAGTGCCTCCGCCATATCGCTTGCATGTTGATACCGTTGTGCCGGGTCCTTCATAAGAGCAGTGAGAATGATTTGCTCTATCGCGGAAGAGAGGGCGGGATTCAAACTGCTTGGTCGAGGTGGTGCATTGTAAATATGGCTATGAGCGAGGACGGGATAGTTGTCACCAATAAAAGGCGTGCGACCTGTCAGTGCTTCAAATAACATCACACCCAACGCGTAAATATCGGCTCGTCCGTCAACGACACCGCCCATACACTGCTCCGGCGACATATATTCTGGTGTCCCAACTCCTGCTCCCGGACGAGTGAGTTGCTCCTTCGTACTGGCGAGAACCTTCGCAATGCCGAAATCCGAGAGAATGGGGCGACCAGAGCGGTCCATCAAAACATTGACTGGCTTTACGTCGCGGTGAACAACTCCCTGCTCATGTGCATATGATAGCGCACTCGCAAGTTGGATGAAGATTGGTAGAGCCTCAGCGGTTTCCATGAAGCGTCGCTGTGCTTGTAATTGGTCGAGACGATGTTTGAGCGTGCCGCCGTCTACCAGTTGCATCACAATGTACAGATGCCCGTTCTGTTCACTCGCATCGTGTACTGTGACGATATTCGGGTGTGAGAGACGCGCCACGAGCTTCGCCTCAAGATTAAAACGCTCGACGAAACTGCGGTCCGCTGCATACCAGGGAGGAAGCACCTTTATCGCCACCTCACGGTCAAGGCTCTCCTGGTGCGCTTTATAGACACGCGCCATACCTCCCTGTCCAAGAGGTGCGAGAATGCGATAGTTGCCTAGTGTTGTACCTATTAAATCATCTCGTTGCATTATGGGGCGGAATGCTCTTTCTTCGGTGAGGGCGGTGCATAGATAAGAGTGTATTCTTATCTATGCACGACGACCTTTTTAGCTACGGGCGAAGACAAGCACGGTTTGACCGAGTTGAATGCGATCACCCTCTTGCAACGGGAACGTCTGAAACTTTCCTACCATCTGTCCATTCACCTTCGTACCGTTTGCACTTCCCTCGTCCTTGAGTGCATACTGCCCGTTCCCCAGATTGACAACCGAGGCATGCAGACGCGAGACGGCAAGGTCTTCCAGGAAGATGTCGCTCTCACGGCTACGTCCGATGCTGAGCGACTCTTTGACGATCTTGTACTCACGTCCAGGCTCTTTGCCCTCTTCGACGCGCACAAGGCCAAGACCAGAAGGTGAACGCATCATCGTTTTGTCGCCATCATTCATGGCAAAACCATTATCACCAAATGCCTGATTCGGCTGTCCACCCTGGTTGAAGCCGCCCTGTTGCTGCTGCCATGATGGTGCTTGAGGAACACTGTTGAAGCCGCCCATTGAATTGTTTGCACCTTGTGGCGCATACTGTTGTTGCTGTGGTGTACCCCAACCATCCACACCCTGAGCGTTTTGCCCGTTTTGACTGGTACCCGCGAAACCCTGCTGATTCCAGGATGGGCCAGAGCCACCACTGAAGGAGGTTGGTGCCTGTTGTTGTTGCGGCATAGCTGCATTGGCCTGTCCGCCCCACTGTTGCTGGGGAGATGATTGCGAGGGTTGGCCCCAGGGTTCTTGTGCCGCCTGAGCAGGAGCGGCATTCCATGCAGAGCCTCCATTCATACTATTAGGGTTGCCTTGTGCATCCCACTGGTTGGCCTGTTGCATGCCTGGATTAGCGGCAGCCGCCCACGAGTTGTTGCCATTTTGCATGCCCCCATTCCATGATGCCTGTTGCTGCTGCCCAGCGTCATTCCAAGACGCTTGTTGCTGTTGAGGCATTCCAGCGTCATTCCAAGACGCTTGTTGCTGTGGCATTCCTCCCTGCCCTTGAGCGTTGCTCCAGGAAGGGTTAGCTCCCTGTGAATTGTTCCAGGAAGACGCGTTTTGCTGTTGCATCTGCCCATTTTGCTGAGGTGCATTCCAACCTTGCTGCTGACCATTCTGATTCCAGCCGCCTTGTTGTCCCTGGCTCTGCTGTGCCCACGCAGGCCCATCGTTGTTTATCCCTTGCTGCGCGTTCCAACCGTTCGCGCCGCCTTGCTGCTGTCCCTGTAGTTGTCTCTGCCAGTCGCTATTTACCGCGCTGGCTCCGGCTTTCGCCCCCTTCTTGCCGCCACTGCGATACACCAGGAAGCCGCCAATGGCTACGACCAATGCCAGCACCACGATTGCGATTGCAATAACAGTTGGGCTGGTTATAAGAGAGCCGATACCCAAGAGTATAAGTTGTCCGTTCATAATAATTTACCCTTCTGCTCGTAGGGGCGGTAAAAGCCAAACGCCACACCTATCGCATTTCAAAACGTACCTCGACACTGCCAAAGCGAAGGACATCACCATCTTTGAGTGTACGTTCCTCGTGTGGTGTCAAGATGACTCCATTCAAGCGAGTCTTATTCAGTGCATTCAAATCCTCAACAGTAAACGTTCCCTGCTGATTTCGCAGGTATGCATGCCTCCTGCCAACTGTTTTGTCCGAGAGCGTAATCTCTGGGAAGATGCCCAGAATTGGGTCCTGTCTGCCCACGATCATCAACTCTCCTTTCAACGGTATCGACTGTCCATTGGAGAGAACAACAATACGAGCCTCTTTTAGTGGAGCGGACTTGCGCCCCGCGCCATTTCCTCCGCCGCTTACAATCGGTTCATGCCCTGCCGGACGAGTTGGCTGCTTGTCGGGCGGCATCGCCAGAACACGCTCATGTATCTGCTCAAGAGCCGCCACGAACTCCTGCGGCGTCGCATAACGCTCCGTAGGCGATTTGGCAAGTGCCTTTTTCATGAACACGTCCATCTCCATCGGCAGGTCTTGACGGAGACGGCAGATAGATGGCACCGGATCATTCATGTGCTTGATGACGATATCAACCGCTGTCTCTCCCTGAAACGGTGGCACTCCGGCTAGCATTTCAAACAGAACCGTCGCAACCGAATAGAGATCGGAGCGCGTATCTGCTGAACGCCCGCTTTCGGCCTGTTCCGGCGAAATATAGTAAGCGGTTCCCATGAATACATTCGATTGCGTCAACGTCACAGTTTCGCGGCTGCGTGCCAGTCCGAAATCCGTGATTTTCACCATATCCTTACTATTAATAAGAATGTTTTGTGGCTTAATGTCTCTATGCACAACTCCCTGATTATATGCAGTGTCCAGACCCTCGGCAATTTGTCGCGCATAGTTCAATGCATGTAACGTATTCATCTGCCCTTCGGTGAGCATATGGTACTTTAGGTTCTGTCCGTCAATATAATCCATGACGATGTAGTGCATGTTTTCATCATTGCCATAATCGACGATACGCACAATGTGTGGATCGCTCAGGTTCAAGAGGATGTGCGCTTCACGCTGAAACCGCGCCAGGAGTTCATCGTCGTTCGACAACTCGACATGCATCATCTTAATGGCGTAAATATGATTGTCTTCTAAATCACGCGCAATATAGACGGTGGCAAAACTGCCCCGCCCGCGCTCGTCAATAAGTTTGTAACGACCCTTGATGACACGTCCCGTCATGTCACCATTCATAAGATGAACTCCCTCCGCAAATCATCGCCTAGCGGCTTTATTATACACTATTCGCAGACGTGTGTCATGCTGATTTTTTGTTTCCTACTTTTTTACGCTCTTGCTATTATCAACGTTGCATAGTACTAAATACATCGTATTCTATGACGGCAGCTATCCAGAAAAGACAGAAAAAGTGTTCACCTGTCGTCAGCAGGTGAACACTTTTTCTGTTCCGAAACGCCTAGAGAGAAACGACCACTTTTTTCGCAGATACACCTTTCCTTTGAGCATCCATCCCAGCTTGAATGTCTTCGAGACCGTGCCCGATGACGTATGGTTCCGGGGCCGCTACGTAGCGGTTTTCTACAAGAGCTTGAGGCAGAAAATCTTCGTAGATAACTTTACTCACCTCTTCGTGAAGTCGTTTTCAAGAAATTCACCTCCGACGGCTTCGGCTAGCTTCGGTCCAAAGAGGGCACCGGGGGTGTACGCTCCCGACCGACCTTCGCCTTTGAACAGTCGTTGCGCCACTTCTGCTGCGACTACGGCGGTAAACGCTTGGGCATCGCCGACGCGTAGCCAGCCTTCTTGATTCGTCTCATCCGACCATTGAACGGAAGCGTGTCCCCATGAGTGTTCGCGTGGACGTTCCCTCGCAGAGATTTTCAAGCTGGCAAGCCGACGTTTTGCGAAGGTACGTAGTGGCTTGATGTGTGACAGCACCATCACGAATGGAAGAATCACACGGACAGCAGGACCAGTAGGTATCTCACTGGAAGCAGCAAGGACATTAGATGCTCCGCTTGCTCGTTGTGCTGCGATAAGTTCACCAAACGGAACGCTTGCGGCGGTGACATGTGAGCCATCGGGAAGAGCAATGTTGGCTGGGCTGCTGCCAACTCGGTTTCTTACAAGACGACCATTCTTGTAGTACCGTCCACCATAGGGCAGACCATCAATGATGGTTGATGCAAGGGCTTCACCAAACACCCCAGCCTCAATCGCAACAGAGGCCAGCGCGTCTGTCCGAACATAATCAGGAGTCGGACGGCCTTGACACAACTTCAGAACAACGCTCTCGGTAGCCAGCACACCGAATCCAGCACCAGTTACCAAAGTGCAGCCTGCCGCGACCGCCTCCTCATGCAGATCAAGTAGTGCAGAGACGGAGATGACGTCGTTTGCCAGATCGATGTAGTGACTGAACGGGAGGCAAGCGCGAACGATGGGTACAGTGGTTTCGGTGAAAGGACCGATTGTGTTGATGACTACCGCTGGCCTCTGCCGTCTGATCTCTGTCGCAATCTCTTCAAGGGAACCAGCGACAACCATCCGTAGCTCTTTACTGTGGCTTGCAGCCAACTGACTCAAGCGTTCCCTGTCACGCCCAACCAGCACGGGTATGATGTTACTCTCAATGAGACGAGCGACCACAGCGCGACCTACGCGCCCAGTCGCTCCCAAAATCCATACGTCGTTTGTGACGCGACTTTCTGACATATTACCTTCCTTGATTTGCTTCTATGTATTGATTGGTATACTTTTCTGCTGACTTATAGCAACATGTTGTTGCAAAGGCATCAGTTTGTTACAATAGATAGTGTAGTGGAGACTGAAACACGGGTCAAGCATCAATGTTGGTCTTTTGTTACATATGCAACACGGAGGGAAACATGTCGCACGAAGAACAGTCCGACTTGCGTATTCGGCGCACGCATAAATTCTTGCAAGAAGCAATGATTGAACTGATAACCGAGAAAGGGTTCGATGCCATTACGGTGGGCGATATTGCCGAACGCGCCATGATCAACCGTGCCACGTTCTACCGCCATTATCAGGATAAATACGATCTGGTGGCAAATATCTTTGAGGAAACAGCCACTCACCTCGTGGAGAATATGAAACCCATCCACAAAGACTCTGATCATATAGGTATGGAGAACCCACCAGAGATCTGGATACAGTTCTTTGAGCATGTCGCTGAATTTGCTCGGCTATACAGAGCAATGCTGGGCAACAACGGCAGCGTGTGGTTTGCCGCCAGGATGCGTGAACACACCATTAAGATCATGCTTGAGCAAGAGAGACAGTGGAAACAACAGATGGAACCCAAACACCGGATCGATCCAGTCATGCCCCAGGAACTGCCTGCCATGCAACTCTCACATATCCTGATTGGCACCATCGTCTGGTGGTTGGAGAACGACAAAAGCTATACCCCCAGGCAAATGGCAACCTGGTTTCACCGCTTTGCGTTTTATGGATATCTCTCTGCACTTGGATATCAGGCTCCTACGCCATGAAAGGAAGACTATTTAGTATGCGTGGTGTGCTTTTAGATATCGTCAGTAACAAAAAATGTGTGTGCAGCAATGGCACGCGTGCCATTTCTGCACACACATTTTTTGTTAATAAAACATTTCGCTGATACTGTCGCGGTTGTGAATGCGCCGAATTGCC
>CAXUGH010000214.1:0-9194 GCA_964250365.1 uncultured Ktedonobacteraceae bacterium | reverse complement strand
CCAACCAAAGATTATCCAGTGACTGCTCTTTCGCCACCTCTCATCATCCTTTCTGCGGAGAATATGTTGTTTATGGAGTATACCATATCATAGTTGCTACGCAACTGTCCATGAGACTCATGCTTTGTTGCGACGTAATGCCTCGTAAATCGCGTTCGTTCCAAAGTCCAGAGCCGCTACCGGAATACGCTCGTCTGCTGCGTGAATCGCCGACAGAAAGTCGAAGCCTTCGTAGAGGTCCATCGGCAAGAAACCGTAGGTTTGAATACCCAATTGCGAGAAGAAACGTCCATCCGTGACTGCTGGCATGAGCGTTGGAACCGCGATTCCTTGTGGGTCGGCCTCGTGCAAGATATCAGCGAGTGTCCCATACAATCCCATGTTGGGCTTGACGCGTCCCTCTCCGTAGCGCATAAGCTCAAGTTCCACATCGTCACCAAGCAACTCGTGCAATTCGTGAAACATATCGTCGGACGTAAAGCCTGGAAGGAGACGACCATCCATTTCGACAACCACCTCGCTTGGAATGACGTTGATCTTCTGACCACCTTGCAGAATCGTCACATTGACAGTGTTATGCAGAATGGGATCGAAAAAATGGGTGAGTGAGCCAAGCGAATCCAAGACATGGTTTGCTTGCTTAGGGTCTAACAGTTGTCGCAGTAACGCGCCAGTTGGGGAGGACGAAAGCTCGTCCGCCATCGTCTTGAGCATGGTTTCGACGGTTGGTGTAATATGCACAGGCAAGCGTTGCTGATCGAGTAACTGTAACATGCGACCTACCTTCGCTACTGCACCGCCATGCATGGGTATTGAGCCATGCCCACCTGGGCCGTGTAGTGTCGCTTTGAGCCAACAGACCTGTTTTTCGAGAACCTGAATGCAATAAAACTTTTTGCCGTCGATGTACAAAGTAAATCCACCAACCTCACCCAGCGCGTAGCGTACATCTTTGAAAAGGTCTGCATGCTGCTCCACCAGATATTTCGCCCCATATCCCCCGCCCGACTCTTCGTCGCTTAACGCGGCAAAGATGACATCTCCTGGCAATGACTCGCCCTCAGCCTTTGCACGCAACAATGCCGCCAGCATCATCGCAACGCCACCCTTCATATCGAGTGTGCCGCGTCCCCAGATGTAGCCCTCGACCTGTTGACCCGCGAATGGAGGATGTTGCCACTGCTGATTCGCCGTTGTCACCACATCGACATGGCCTTGTAACAATAACGGAGGAGCCTCGCCACGCCCCTTCAAACGTGCAATCACGTTCGGGCGTCGCTCGTCACTGCCTAGCACGCTCGTCTCAAAACCAGCCTCTTGTAATACCGTATTGATATATGCCATGCACTCCGCCTCATTGCCAGGAGGATTTGTCGTATCGTAGCGCAACAAATTTTGTAGTAGTTCTACTGGATGCTGATACAGCGCGTCATTTTCCCGCATAACTGACATTGTATGCTTTCCTTTATAGGATTGAATTGTGTACAACTTTTCTGGTAGTATACAACAGCCATTCGCCATTTTTTCTTCAAATTGGCACCTTATTTCCTGCTTGATACGTATACATAGTAAGAGTCTCTCTGCTCAAGAGAGCGTATAAGGATGTAGCGATGCAAGGCGTTATTTGCGCTACTCGCGTGAAGAAGCGTATAATGCAAATATAAATAGAATAATTTTCCATCTTGTCTCATAATCGTTTTATGGAGGAAATTGAGCGTGGCAACAAAGAAACAAAGCAAGCTTACAGACGAGCAAAAAAAGCTAAGAGATGAAATGTTCAAGAGTGCTTTCCGTGGTACTCAACGTCCGCGCACAGTGCGCGATCTCGGCCTCAGCACTTTGAGAAATCTCCCTGCGAACATTGGTATGGTGCAGGGCTTTATGAAGGCCGCTAATTGGAAACAGGCACAGGACGAGGTACTACAAGGTCTCAACAATACAGTGGTGATCGTTGGACAGCCAAATACTGGCAAGAGTACATTGTTCAACAAACTGAAAGGCCAGACTCTCTCTCCCGTCTCGCCGCAGGAAGGCACAACGCGTACTCTTGTTCGTACAGACTTTGGCCCCTTTACCTTAATTGACACCCCAGGTATTGATGGTCCTGGCAAGCTCTCCGATATTGCAACCACAGGCTTAGATCAGGCAAGCGTCATCGTGTTTCTCATTGATGCTTCAAAAGGTATTCAAGAGAAGGATAAAGAACTTTTTAACACGATCTCAGCACAGAAGAAGCCAACGATTGTTGCCGTCAACAAAGTGGACACGCTCAAAGGCGGTGAAGACGCTGAACAAATTGCTACTGAAATTGCCGTTGCCCTCAACGCCATTGGCGTAATTCCGATTTCGGCAACCAAAGGCACAAATATAGCCGAGGAACTGATTCCCGCTATGATCGATGCCAGCCCTGAAGCGGCTCTGGTCATTGGACGTGAGCTACCCGCATACCGACGTGTTGCGGCGCAACGCATTATTCGTAATGCCACCTTGCTCAGTCTTGCGGCTGGACTAGAGCCAATTCCTTTTATTGACATTCCAATCTTGCTTGGCATGCAGATACGCCTCGTCCTACGTCTTGCAGCCCTCTATGGTGAGCCGATGAACTCCGCTGAAACCGCGCGACACGCACGTGAATTACTGGTGACAATGGCGGGTGGTCTCGGTATGCGTTTTCTCGCGGAACAGGCAGCAAAGGTCGTACCGTTTGGTGGTGATCTTGTCGCGGGTGTCATCGCTGGCGCCGCCACATGGTCTATCGGCGAGGTTGCGCTAGAGTATTATGGAGAAGGTAAAAAGCTTACTCCGAGTGCGATACGCCAGCGTACCAACGACCTGTATAATCGTTTCCGCAGAGAGAATACTGTCGAAGGATATCGTGCGGAAGGCTCTAACGGGTCTACTCCTGCTCTCCTGGATACGCCAAAGGAAACCGTTTCTAACGACTAGCGGAAGGAATCGGGCGCATGGTTTTTCCTTATGACCAATATGAAAAACTGACCGAGCCGCTTACCGTCTACTACCCAACGGGCGAAGAAGACCGCGCCCGTTGGGTTCTTTCTACGGTAGAGAAGGCAAGTACGTTACTCACTCGCTTGCTCGCGCGACCAATGCCAGAAATGACTATTTTGCTGATAAAAGACGCCGACTGGTCGCTAGCACCACATGACGAAGAGGAGGAGGTAGGAGCGTCTCAGCCCTATTTGACAGCAGCGACAACACCTCCAATTCTGGTTGTGCCTTCACTGCTAGATTTCATCTGGGGCGAACCGACGCGGGAAAAGCTAGCCTTTATGCTGTATCACGAAATCGTTCTGGCGTACCTTGAGGATGACCCGCGTCCGTGGCCTGAGAACTATCCATTGTGGGCCGACGAATGGCAACTCAAATTCGCCTCTCTCTGGCTGGCGCAACAGCTCGACGGGCAGCAGGGAGTGGTGAATAAAGACTTATACGAGCAGTACGCCGAGATATTCGAGCCAGAGCCAGATGGCAAAACGCCCGTTACGGTACGCGGCTTTGACTGGTATGAAGACACAACGGCAGACGACTATCTTGAGTATGAGTTACTGTTAGAGCAATTCGCCGCTGACCTGCTTGCCAACTACCCGCCAGAAATATTTCCACAGTTCCTCGCCCTCTACCGTGTACAACGTGAAACGCTTCTAAGCGACGACGTAACAACCATGCTCGCCTCCGTTCTTGGCTCTGGTGGAGATGAATGGCTAGAAAACCTCGTCTACTTTTAGTCTCCTATCAATCAAAAAAACTGTGCAAGACCGCAGGTCTTGCACAGTTTTTTTGATTCTCTTACCCTTTGACGGCTGAACCTAATGCGCCACCCATGAAGTAGCGTTGGAAAATGAAGAACAGAACCACCATAGGAATGAGATTGAACATCGACCCCGCGAGTAGCAAATTGTACAACGTATAATTCGCACTCTTAAAAAAGAAGAGGCCGAGCGGCAACGTATATTGATCCTGCGTACCTAGAGCGACCAGAGGCCACTGGAAATCGTTCCAAGCGCCTTGAAAGCTCACGATGGCAACGGCAGTCAAGGCAGGCTTCACCAACGGCAAAATAATGCCGTAAAAGGTACGCCAGCGTGATGCACCGTCGATCATCGCCGACTCCTCTAATTCCTTTGGCAAGCTTTTCATGAACTGCACCATAATAAAGACCGAGAGTGGTTGAGCCATCACTGGAACAATCAGTGCCAGCGGTGTGTTCACGATGTGTAAAGCGTTCACCACGAGAAACTTAGGAATCAGAGTCACCGCAAGCGGAATCATCATCACCGATAGTGTGGTGACAAAAATGAGATTCTTGCCAGGGAAGTTCATGCGCGAAAGCGCATAACCCGCCATTGATGAGAAGAAAACGTTCAGAAGCACGACTCCACCGGCATAGACGAACGTGTTGAGAACCCAGCGCAAGAACGTAGGCTGGCTAAAGAAAGTGGCAAAGTTGCTCCATATAAACGGATGTGGAATAAGCGAAGGCGGAAACGCTAGAACATCTGCCTGCGTCTTGAATGATGAGATGAGCGCAAAGAGCAGTGGTCCTATTGATGTTATGGTAAAGACAATTAGAAAGAAGTAAAGAACGATATTCCCCCAAGGAATATTTCTCCTTCCAACCGGTTCTGTTCGTGTCCGCTCTACAGGTTGTGTTCCTGCTTGTACCTGTGCTTGTGCCATGATATGTTTCCCCTTTCTAATTGCTCCCGCTTGGATCGATCAATCGACGTTGGAACAGCGTCACGATGAAGATAATGATGAACAGAAGTACCGCCATCGCAGCCGCGAGACCAAAGTGACCGTCCTGGAAACCTGCATTGTAAATCTCAAGCAGAGGTACGAGCGTTGCGTTCGCTGGTCCACCATTGGTCATGAACTTTGCCTGGTCGAAGATTTGGAATGCACCGATTGTACCGAGTGCAACCACAAGGAAAATTGCTGGTCGCAGCATAGGAACAGTGACATTCATGAACGCCTGAAACGAGTTCGCGCCATCTACCTTGGCTGCCTCGATAATTTCCTGTGGCACATCTTGTAATGCTGCCAGGAAGTAGATCATGAACGACGCTCCTGTCGTCCAGGCATTGAGTATGATAATCGATGGTAGCGCGAACGTAGTGTTGTTCAACCAGTCCAGTCCCTGGATATGTACCAATGAGAGCAAGTAGTTGATCACACCGTCCGGGTTGTAGAGCCATAGAAAGATCAACGACGTAGCAACTGAGGAAGTCAAGGCCGGAACGTAGAATATGGTACGAAATGCTCCCTTGAAAGCAGGAGCATTATGTAAGACGACCGCGAGTATCAACGCCAGAATAGTCTGGATTATAACCACACCGACAACGTACTTGAGGACGTTGATCATCGAGGTCCAGAAGTCGCTATTGCCAATATCGGTAAGTTGACTGAAAAGCAACTGATAATAGTGCAAGCCCACGAATTCTGCACTACCAAAACCAACGTCTACTCGAAAAAGGCTCAGGCCGATACCGTACAGTGAGACGAAAAGTGTGAATACACACAATACAATGAGGTAAGGGAGGAGAAAGAGATACGCGGAAAGTGTTTCACCCTTACGTCCTCTATTACCGCCCGTACCACGCCGCAGATTGCGTCTTCCCTCTGCGGTAATCGGTGGAGCGGAAGAGACAGATTGTGATGCTGGTTGCATAGCCATAACATGTACTCCTTGTTTTGCCTATTGCTCCTCATCTTCTTCATAAGAAGAGAAAATGAGGAGCAACACACTACTACAATCTCATGTTCTACCGTACAGGAAAGTTATATCTGTAATTGGCTATTCACCTTTTTGGCTGCATCATCTAGTGCGGCTTGTGCCGTTTGCTTGTTAAGCATCACCGATTGCATTGCCGTTGCAACTATGTTGTGAATCGCTTGGTCTTGTGAGCCGTAGTAGTCGGCATAGCCATACGAAGCGGCGTCAAACAGCGTTTTGAAACCTGGATGACTTGCGAAGTACGGTGCATTAGCAAGGCTCTTGAGCGTTGGTAGAGCAAAACCTGCATTAAGCTGACTCTCCTGCACAGTATTTCCTGTCATGTACTTGATAAGCTCCCAAGAGGCTTCGGGATGCTTTGTTCCAGAGTATGCTGACCATGCATTCGTGTAAATCAGGTTTGCACGTTTGCCTGTTGGTGACACTGGTAGAGGCGCAATATCATATTGAACACTTGAATACTGTTGCGCCAGGTACGGAATGAGCCAGCCACCCTCAATCGCCATCGCTACACGTTGCTTGCCAAATGCGTCGCCATTCCACGGCGCACCAACACCAGTTGGAAGTGTCCCCGTGTTATTCTTCAAGAAGCTGTCATAGTACTCAAGAGAACTGACGCCAGCGGAATTGTTAAAAGTTGCCTGAGTGCCATCTTTGTTCAGTACTGAGCCACCATTCGCAATGAGGAATGCTCCCCAGCGCGACAAATCTGGGGACATGCTAATGCCATAGACGGAATTGGGGGAACCGGCATTCTTGGTGAGTTTTTGTGCATCCGTCTGCATATCGTTCCATGTCCAACTACTGCTTGGAACTGTGAGGCCAGCCGACTGGAACATTGTCTTATTGTAGAAGACGCCAAGTGAGTTCCAGTCCTTAGGAATACCGTATACTTGTCCCTTTGTGCAGGCGAACGGACTCAACAACGAAGAATAGTAGTTATTCGGGGAAACGTTATCATGCGCCATGTAGGGCGAGAGATTGAGCAACTTGCCCCCACTAATATATTCTGCCGACATATCTGGTGTGAGGTAAAATACATCGGGAACAGTGTTACTCGCTACATTCGCACGCATCTTCGTTGTGTAGTCACCCGAAATAGGTGAGACATTGAGCTTGATGTTGGGATGAGCCTGCTGGAAATTGTTTAAGTTCTGGCGCACAAGGGCATCCTCTGCAGGTGAGGACGTACTAAAGGCAACTGTAAGTGTGACAGTGCCACTTTCGGCTGCAGCGGCATTTGAGTTCGTAGTGCTTGGGCAACTATTGTAGCTCGTGCCGCTCGCTAAACCCTGAGTAGTAGCACCACCATTGCTACCACCACTGCTACCGCCACTACTACCACCGCACGCGGTTAATAGAAGGACAAAAAGAATGAGTAAGGGGGCTATTAGCCGTCTCATAACGAACCTCCTGGCTGTGCAATCATCCGTGATTCACAGCAACGGTTTCTACTTGTAGCTGGAGCGATAAAAAAAGGTCTCTCCACAACTACTTCCGTCAGTGCGTAAAGACGTGTACCTGTCGCTGCATAAAGTTTACTTTTCTCTGCTTTGAGAAAGTCGCTCAATGCTACGGCAGCTCAAGAAACTACTAGAGGAACACACTACAGTTACACATACGTATAAGAGTACGTTCAATGCACTCCCATTTCTTACACGTATTGAGTAAGGAAATATCATACAAAAATTTGCGTTTCTGTGAAAAGGTTTCCAAACTCTAAACCGAACTTCTACGAGGTGTAACACTAAAAGCCAATTGAATAAAGCAGGTGCGAGGAGTATAATACCCCTATATTGTAGAAGATAGGAGTCAACTATGTCAACTGACGTGACAAAACTGACCGATGACGAAGTTCAGAAGCATCTGCAAGCAGTTCCCTCTTGGACAGTAAATAGCGGAGAACTACAGCGTGTATTTGAACTCCCATCGTTCCCATCTGCCATTTTTTTTGTCGATGCTATTGCTCATCTTGCAGAACTAGGAGCGCACCACCCCGATATCTTTATTGCGTATAACAAGGTTCGCTTGAACTTTGCGACACATTCTGCTAGTGGTATTACTCAAAAAGATTTCGTCATGGCTCAGAAAGTGGACGAGTTATGGCGTACTTTCGACTGGAAATCCCCGATTTAGTAGTGCGAGAGAGTAGTAATATGTTGAGCCGTGTTGCAATTATTGGTCTAGGCTTACTTGGGAGTTCAATGGGGCTTGCTTTGCGTCGAGCAAACGTAGCGCAAGAAATCGTTGGTTTAGATATGGGGCAAGAGGTAAGTGAAAGCGCACATGCTATTGGAGCAATAGACCGCTCTTATAGTACATTGGCTGATGCTGTACGAGGCGCGGAAATTGTTATACTCGCCACGCCTGTTGGAGCTATGCATTTTCTACTTCGTGACCTTGCTTCTCTTGTTGCACCAGGAACTGTCATAACCGATGTTGCTAGTACAAAAGCAGAAGTAGTGGAATGGGCTGAAATGTATTTACCAGCGACGGTTTCTTTTGTTGGCGGTCATCCTATGACGGGTAAAGAGACTAGTGGAGTTGAAGGAGCCGATGCAGAGCTATTTTATCAATGTATCTACTGCCTTACCCCAACTCCGACTACTTCTGTAGAGGCTCTAAATAAAGTTGTAGCACTCGTGGAGGTATTGAAAGCGCGAGCATGGTATTTAGAGCCGGAGGAACATGATAAACAGGTAGCTAGTATTAGTCACCTACCATTTGTTGTATCCTCTGTCTTGATGAATACCATTGCTCATGATACGACATGGAGCAATGCTAGCTTTCTTGCGGCTGGCGGTTTCCGCGACATGACACGCTTAGCGGCAGGCGACCCTACTATGTATCGCGATATTTGCATCACAAATCAGCAAGCCATACTCCCTCTTCTCAACAAATATATACACGAGCTACAACAGCTTCGAGACGAATTTGCTCAATCAAGTGAGCAACTGTACGAAACGTTTGATGAAGCTCACAAACACCGCTTCCAGTGGCAATTTTTACGAGATTTTCCAAAACAGTCATAAAAGTCTTGACAAATGTACATTGTTATGGCATACTATGCAAGTCCCAGTAAAACAATCACATTTCACTATGTGCGCCTGTCGCTGAGACTATCGCATGCCACGTTAAAGTGGCTCCTCCCCGGAAGTCCTTTCTCCGAGAGCAAACAGACCGCAACGCGGTTCTTTCTAGCTCTATGCGCTAGAGAGCTTCGTGTTTCTTTGATGTCCGTTGTTTTCAGAATATGAACAATTACTTTTGGGGGACAAGGAAAGAGTCAAGAACAAAATGCTTGACAAACCACGAACGCTATGCGATACTACTGCTACAGTCAAAGAACGAGTGAACTACTCGAAATGACTGCAAGCGAAACACCGCACCTTGACAATTGAAGAGTGGAAAGCAGAACAGAACACAGGTAAGTACATGG
>CAXUGH010000213.1:6101-9224 GCA_964250365.1 uncultured Ktedonobacteraceae bacterium | reverse complement strand
CCTTCTCTTCCGTGCTATAATGGTCAACGGAAGTCACATATGTTGGTTGTTCGACCAACAGGAGGAGGCTATATTTTATGAACATTGTGATTCTTGGTTGCGGGCGCGTCGGGGCATTGTTGGCTCTACAGCTAGAGCGTGCAGGAAATGGCGTTACCGTTATTGATAAGAGTAGCGACGCTTTTCAGCGTCTTGATCCCGAATTTTCGGGTAGTACTGTGACGGGCAATGGTGTCGATGAAGAGGTGTTGCGCCGCGCTAATATTGAGCGAGCGGATGCGTTCGTCGCTGTAACCAATGGCGATAACCGCAACATTATGGCAAGCCAGATGGCGAAAGAACTTTTTCATGTCAAAAAAGTGCTGTGTCGTATCTACGATCCGCTACGCGAAAGCTCCTATCGAGAGCTAGGGCTACAGACGTTTTGTCCTACCATTCTGGGAGCAAATATGCTGTTCAATACGCTTCTCGACAAACCGCAACCAAGCGAAGTTATTGCAGAGGCGAAAAGATAAGAGGCAGAGTGTATGTATATTATTATTGGCGGTGGCGGCGATGTTGGCTACTACCTCGCGCGTAACCTGCTCAACCGAGGGCACGAAGTCTTGTTGCTGGAGAAGGAGAGTTCGCGCCAACAGACGTTGAGCGATGAATTGGGACCGTCGGTTGCGAAGGGCGATGCCTGTGAAGCTCGCACGATGGAAGAGGCAGGTGCCAGACGTGCTGATGTGGTGATCGCTGTGACAGGCGAAGATGAGGATAACCTTGTTATTTGCCAGATGGCAAAGCAGCGTTTCAATGTGAAGCGCACGATTGCACGCGTGAACAATCCCAAGCACGAAGAGCTATTTAAGAAGCTTGGCATCACTATTACCGTTAGCCCGACGCGTTCAATTCTCGCACTGATCGAATCTGAACTCTCACGACCACCATTTCTCATGCTTATGCGGTTGAAGAAGGCGGGCTTAGAGATTGTCGAGTTGACGATTGATCCCAAGTCGAAGGTTGTAGGAAAACGGCTCAGTGAGATCAATTTACCACGCAGTTCCAATCTTGCATTGATCATTCGTGGCGACGAGCCTGTTATTCCTAATGCGGAAACGGTTCTCATGGGCGACGACGATGTATACGCACTCGTGAATACAGATGGAGAGGCAGAGCTTCAACGTACTTTTGGTACACCAGAATAAAAACATAGACAAAACAGGCTGCTTCGGCAGCCTATTTTGTCTATGTTTTTATGAGTTGTCGGAGTTGCGTTCGATAGAGACGACGCGTTTCCCCTCGTCGTCCGCTCGACCTACTTCTACGTGATCGTCGTGACTCATCTCCATCTGAACAGAACTATCTGTATCGGACTCTGCCGTAGTAGACGCATAGCGATTTCCACTCGGCGATGGCCTCAATGAACTACTGCTCTCATCTCCATTACTATTGCCCAACATATTAGTACGCCGCCTTCCGCGGAACGAAGGGACGGTGGGACGTCGAAGAGTCCAGGGAGCGCGTTTCTTTGCCAACATCTGTTCAGTTGTTTCGCCTCGTGCGGAGCGGTAGATGCTGGAAATCACTACCCACATGGCAGCCACGAGAGGCGTTGCAATCAACGCGCCGAATGGTCCAAAGAGAGTACCAAACACGAGTAAAGAGAGAATTGAGGCCACAGGATTTAGACCAACAGCATGCCCGACAATCCATGGACCAAGAACGTTACTTTCTAAAATCTGTATCACCACAAAGCACCCTACTATCCAGAATGTGCGTGGAAATGGGTCTGGTAGTAACAAAGAAAGCACGATAGCAGGTATTGAGGCGAGAGCAGGGCCGACCATCGGAATCGTCTCGAACAGAAAGGCGAGGAAACCGATGATAATAGCATATTGCCCTAAACCCGTAACAGCGCATACCGTTGCCGCCATCACACCAATAATCGCTGCTAGAGTAAGCTGACCACGAATATAACGTCCAACAACACGATTTAACGCATCTTCAAACACCAGCACATGCGACATCTGGCGTTGCGGTACGATGCTGATGATGCTATTGCGGATATGTTTCCCATCAAGTAAGAAGTAAAAACTGAGTACGATAATAAGAAAAATGTTGAGGAGCGTACCTGTCACCACAAAAACAAGATTGACCGCATTCAGAGCCGCCGTCTGTGCATACGATATTGCCTGGTTACGCACCTGTGAGATAGCAGTTTCAACCGTTGAAGGGGGAATACCCGCCTGATTCTGTAAAAACTTCTCAATCGTGTTGAGATTAGGAATATTCTGGATACCTACTACAACCGTATTTGAAAGAGCCTGTATCTGACGAATCAGCGAAAAGACAAGGGCGGAGCCAAAACCTGCTAATGCTGCAATCACGATCACAAACACAACGAGCGTCGCGGCTATACGTGGTACTTTGTACTTCACGAGCCAATCAACAAGTGGATTGAGCAGGAACGCAATCGCCATTGAAAGCAACAAGATGATGATAATATCCACGAAGCGTCCCGCGATAATCCAGGTCGCCCATAGGATAATTCCAATACAGATGACGCTAAAAAGAATGTAACTGGTTCGTTGCCAATTTGTATGCTCCATACGTTGTATCCTTTGAGTCTGTTTGCTTGTGTGCTTTCGTAGAATATATGTAGTATAGCTTTTGCTTGTTATTGTGACAGGTTTTAGCAAAAAGAACAAGAGAAAAATAGCCTTTTTTCGCTAATGTTATTTTCGTAGTAGCGTTTCGTCTAGTATAATGCGGTCATCTACTTATGTTGCTTCTTACAAAAACCGCCTGAAAGAGAATTTCTTACACATGGATGTTTCTATGACAATTACACACCTTTTTATAGCCGGTACTCTTTTTGGTATTCTTCTGCTGTGGATATTGCTCTTTGCATCGCTGGCACTACGTCCAGAAGCGAAAACGAGAGTCGAAGAACCTGCTACTAACACCTCAGTAGTACAATCTACACCAACAACTCCCGCATCAGTAGTTTCGACGGTCGAAACACATATTTTTGAGGAGCAGGGCAACGTTGAAGTTGCTCAAGCCGTTTAACAATTCTCAAGAAGAGGGGGGGGACACAAAAGTTCACACCCCGAATTATAGTTAGTGACAAAAAAA
>CAXUGH010000213.1:0-6091 GCA_964250365.1 uncultured Ktedonobacteraceae bacterium | reverse complement strand
GCGGGTCTCCACTAAAAGTGAAGCCCCTCTTCTTAGTGTAGGAGCCATAATTCATTACGCCCTCATGCTGCGTGTGCTACAGTTCTAGGGCGTAATGAATTATGGCCCCTACGCATTTATAGATGAATATTGTCGCCAGAACGCGTGGGACGGAATGTGCTATTGTCATTGATAAAGACAAAATGATTGTCCTGCACATTGACAATAATGTCTATTTTCCCGTCATTATTCACGTCCTTAAAGGTTATTGTGACAGGTGCAAGGTCCTGATTTGGACCGATGAGAACGGGACCAATTAAGACTCTAGCCTTTGAGCAATCGCCCGCAGGACACTCGATCACCTCAATATGTTTTCTCAAATTGATTGCGATAAAATGACTTTTGTTTGCTGGCGAGTCACCATGCCCCACAACCACATCATATTGAGCAGTTCGCGGACGACCATAGTGCCAGTCATCTTGCGTGACCTGCCACCAACTCAAAAATGACGTTAATAGAAACCAGCAGATAACCATACCAATCATGGCGAGTCCTACGTAGACCAACCAGTGAAAGTGCAAACCATTACCAGTATGACTTTCCTTGATCGACCCAGTAGATTGCCTCAATAAGCCCGATGTGCGATGAGGGATATCCTCGTCGTCATAATCTTCGATAGGCCGTCGTTTTGGCAGTTGTACAGCAGGTGTGTTCTGCGTAGCAGTGCGACGGGCGGGTTGCACAGCGGGCGCATTTTGTGTTCCGCTACGTCGTACAGGTTGCTGTACAATCGGCATGCTTGCGGTACGACGCGGAGGAATCGTGTTGCCTCCCGTTGTACGTCCTGGATTCGATGAAGTACGGTAGCCGCCCTGCGATGATGTCCGCACATCGGCTGAGGAGCGACCTGTATCCGTTCGTACATCGGCTGAATAGCGACGCGCACTGGTAGGCATGCGCGAAGGCCATACATCATCGTACTCTTCGTCATCGTCATAAACATCGCGGCGTGTGTTGCGAGGGGCCGCCATGTCTCCTGAGCGACGCTGCGAGTAGCTTTGTCTTACGCTCTGTGTGTGACTTTGTTCATCCACATTGTCACCATCCTCTCTTAGGGGTTTTGAGAGTTTTTAGAACATCCGTTCCAGTGGATATGAGCGAGTATACACTGGAAAAACGTATTTGTCAATGAGTTTTTAGAACAAATGTTTTAAGAATAAAAATTCCGTGTAAGAAAAAAATGTTTCACCCATCATACGTCTATCGTTCGTCGCGAAAAACTCTCTACTTCCATCTGAATATATTTGGGTTAACCCAGCTTTTTTTGCGATATGACGCGATAGTATACAGATATTTACCATAAGTAAAGTGCGCCATGTGTCATAGGGGATTTATTGCTTTGCGTCTCTGGCTATAATTGAAAGGAGAAAAAGACGCTCCGTATTTGACCACTACATTCATCAGAACGTACTGTTTTACATATTTGTAACATCGAACTTTTCAGGCACTTGCTACTAGCAGTTTACTCCCACAAATCCTTTTGCGTAGTTTGTACAGGGAGGCTTTTCGCCACCTTCCTGGTACTACTCCGCTTCTCACGCGACTTCACAGACTTGTTGGAAGTAAGATAATCCTCTGTCTGCTCTCGTACTCTTTCTTGCCTCTGAACTTCGTTCTCGTTACCTATATACTCTATGGTTGCATCAAAGATAGAATCGCGTTGTATCGCCACCTCTGACCACAGACTCATCAGCACCTCTAGCACTTCGTCTTCACATGTTTGTAGGATGTTCTCCTGTTGCCTTAGTGCTTGGAATGCATCTACAAGTGCTACGCTTTTTCGCTCTTGTAGCCATGCGAGAAACGTTTGTCTTACCCTTTCTATCCAGGTACTTGTGTACAGACCAACACCCGCCGTAAATAAAATATCTTCCTCTACCACATACGAAACCGCACTCTGAAGTTCAGAACGACGGTAGCAGGAAAGTACATCAAAGCAGGCGCGTTCAACGAGCAAGCCACTCTGTTGCACATGTGTACGAACTGCTGCTACGTCAATCTGTGCCATACGTCCGGCAAAATCATCATAGTGGGTACGCAATACGGAGAGTACGTCTGTCGCGGAAAGCTGTCTTGTATACAGTACAGTTGGAAACGCCGAAAAGATACTAGCAAACGCCTCTTTCGCCTCCTCCGGTATAGCCAGGACGAGATCGTCACGATTCTTGAGTTGTTGCAGCTTTTGCAATTTTCTCTCACGATAGGCGGGAGTCCAGAAACCCAGGATCTCGACATAGATACGGCGTCGTGCGCGTGTCAAAGCAAAGTCAGGAATGAAGATGCTCCGCTCTAGTAACAGCGGCTCCGGCTCTCGTTCAAGTCGCCAGCCATCGGTTGCCTTACTCGTTGCTAACGCAGTAAAAGCTTCCGCGAACAACTGCTCGACACTACTGTCAAAGAGTTGAGCCTGTTCAGTTTGTTCGCTTCCAACAGTGCTATTCTCTTTTTCCTCGTGAGAAGGCAGAAGACGCAAGAGCGCATCATTCATTTTGAAGGCATAAGAACGATGCAAAAAATGAACCGTCGCCATCGCTTCCACAATCGCATGCCCAAGATTGGCTTTCCTGGATGTACGAGTTGTGTCTGTGCTATACCCCATTAGAATGCGACAGAGACGAGCTAGACGCAGACCATATTGTTGTGCCGCACCTGTCACCTCTTGTGGTCCATAGAGAGTTAAGGACAAAAGGAGGGGCATTCCAGGGAGTGTGTCTGCATAAGCTAAATCGTAGTATACGCCTATCTTACGAGCGAGATAGGTCAGACGTTTAATCACGGCACCAACTCCCGTCGATGGCGCAAGCTGGTCGCGGCTAAAGGCGTTACAGTCGATAAGGAAACGCACGCTTGACGCATTAAAGAGGGCGGCCTCGAACGCCCACTGATTGTAGAGCAGTGCCACCTCCTGTGCTGTAGGTGGTGCAGAAGTACGACGGACTAGTCGCGCCTCCTCATCATTATCAAGCGTCAGCAAGCAAGTAAGGTCATCCAATGAAAGCGCATGAATTCCCGCGAACAGGCGTAAAGCCTTCTCTCTTACAGCAGCAGTCAAGAAGCCTTGATAATGCTCGTTCACAAAGTCATAGAGCGCGAGACGAAGCTGTACCGACGAGGATATATCGTCAAGCTGCGGTGAGCTTCTTAGTTCCGACAACACCTTGGTCCACTCGCGTTGCTGCCACGAGTACCAGTGGCTCAACGTCGCAACAAGGCAAGAAGCCATACGGTAGTCGCCGATGTAGGCGCGTGCATCATCGAGAGAAAACAGCCGTTGGGGTTGACCAAGCAAGCGTTCATAGTATACAATTAGTTGAGATATTTCGCTTGCCAACTCGTCTTTCTGCAAAAAGTGAAGCGAGACGATTAACTCACCCTGCTGTCTACGTACTGATTTTTTGATGTCTTGTAGGCTGAAGCGCAAAATTGTTCCTTTTTTTATAATGCTGTTCTGAATTATAGCCCAAAAGCAGGAAATTAGCATCATGGAGAAAGCATTCTGTACTATACGAGTACAAAGGGATTGAACAAACGTCTTTTTTCTGGTATTGTAATGATGGAAATTTTATGGGACCCGCCCAATTATATCAGCGAATTGGAGAACACAGATGAGTACTCCTCCACAAAAACTTGAAAAGTATGAACTACGGCAACCCCTGGGGCGGGGCAACGTGGGCGAGGTATGGAAAGGCTACGATCCGCAGCACGGCTACGATGTTGCGATCAAAATTATTCATACCGACCTGCAATCGGACCCTCACTTTCTGAATCGTTTCCTCACTGAAGGTAAAAAAGTCGCGTCGCTTCATCATGAAAACATCGTACCCGTCTATGATGTCGCCGTGAACTCTCAGGAGCAAGCGAACAATACCACCGCGTATATCGCTTCAGAATTTATCGAGGGTCAGACGCTGGCGCAGTACCTTGCCTCGGCGCACACTCAGGGGACACGGCTCTCACTGCATGATATCGTCTATCTCTTTACCAGTCTTGGTGTTGCTATTGATTACGCGCATAAGCAGGGAATCATTCATGGCAACATCAAACCCGCTAACATTCTACTCGATAAGTATCACATGGAGCGGTTCACCGAGGGTGAACCGATGCTTACAGATTTTGGCATGCCATTGCTGCTCGGCAATATAGTAAGTGTAGGCGACCCCTACTATATGTCGCCGGAACAGGCAAAGGGAGATGCACTCAATAACCGGAGCGATGTATATTCGCTGGGCGTGGTTCTCTACGAACTTTGCACAGGAGTAAAACCGTTTCGCGACGAAAGCTCTGTTGCGGTTATGATGCAACATATCAACACGCTTCCCATGCCACCAACACTGCTCAACGCGCAAATTCCTCCTGCTCTATCGGAAGTTATACTGCGTGCGATGGCGAAGGATACTGCATCCCGTTACGCAATGGCCTCACTGCTGGCAACCGCTATCGCCGACGCCTGTTCGATTCGCCCACCCATTACTATTCCACACATGGCTGTCGCGGAAGAAGAGACTCCGTATAAAGTACCAAGCGGTCAGCGTGGTTCATTTCTTGGCGTTTCACAACCGACGGGACCAAATCCAACCATATCGAGACCGTTGCCATCCGCGCCCCGACTTTATACATCGCCACGCCTTCCTGCTCCGCCTTCTACACCTAAGCCGACTACAACGCAGCAATCAGGCCCATTGGCACCTCTTTCGGGAAGTCAGTCGGGTCCTCTAGCACCTCTTTCGGGTCCGCTAACATCTATTTCGGGAAAGCAGAGAGTCATTCAACCAACACCCACTCCAATCACAAAGAAGATTCCTACGCCATTTCCTCTTCCCGTTCAGAATGTCGTACCACCGCAAAGAGTTGTACCTCAAAACTCCGCATCGGTCATTTCACAGGCGTATATTCCTACCGATCCAGCACCACCATTACCTCCCACACCTATGATTAAGCCGCCGCCTACGCGTCGCTCGCGGAAAGCAGACATGCCTATGTACGCGATATTCGCGGCTGCCGCACTCGTACTTATAATTATAGCCAGCATCGTCGGCGGAGTTATACTCAATTCTAAAGGTGTGGGCGACGTGGTTGTAGGGCACGTCTTGTTTCAGGATGATGCGCTTGGACATGATGACACGTTACGACTCGATTTGCAGAATATTGACGCCCCAGCACAAGGCAAGATATATCAAGCATGGCTACAAGACATCAATCATCATACATTATCCCTCGGCACGGTAGCTGTGAATAATACTACTGCTACTTTGCTCTATAATGGAAACATACAGCACAGCAACCTCGTCGCGCTAACACAGGCAATTATTGTTACAACGGAGAACACAGGAAATGCATCGGCGACGCCACAGGGCGATGTTGTATACAAAGCAACGTTTGACTCGCCCTCGGCTCAGTACATCAGGAATATTCTATATCAAACGCCAGGGATGCCAAACAATACTAGCGCCATTCTGGAAATGTTCAACACCATCAAATCTATCAATGACAAAGCTGGTAGTCTGGTAGATAGCATTAACGGCACTCACGACTACGCTCTGGCAAAGCGGCAGGCGATACGCATTTTAGAGCTGGTCGATGGGACCAATTATGCGAAAGCGTCGGGCGATCTTCCTAAGAGTATACCAAGTCAGGTTCAGGCACCGCTTGGTATACTCTCATCACCAGCGCAGGCAGGCTACCTCGATTTACTTGCGACTCAATTGGATAAGGTGCAAGCGAATTCAGGAAACAATGCGACAATTCAGCAGCACGTTCAAAACGTGAAAAACGCTATCGCCGACTTGCGTGATTGGATACAACAACTTCGTAACTACGATGTTCCACTTGTACAGGCGAAAAACATTGCCGCTACTGCTCTTGCCAATAACGCTTTACAAGTTCAGCAGTTAGCCAGCGATTCGTACACTGGTCGCACACTTCCTCCAAACGACGGACCGCGCCCCATTCCTGGTTCAGCTGGTGGATATATCGCCTATCTTGAATGCCAGTATCTAGCAACGCTAGATGTAAAGAAAGTTGCATAGAGAAAAGCTTGTTCAATGCGAGATGC
>CAXUGH010000212.1:2153-9230 GCA_964250365.1 uncultured Ktedonobacteraceae bacterium | reverse complement strand
GACCCGAATGGACTGAGACATGCGTTTTCTCCTTTCTGCTTTTGCACTACGTAAACTGGTATGTGTAATCTCAGCGTTGTCCCCGTACCACCTGCACTTTGAATTTCTAAATGGCCTCCAATCAGCTTCGCACGTTCGCGCATGCCAAGTAAGCCGTACCGTCCAACTTGCATCTCTGTGATTACAGGATTAAAGCCGATACCATCATCGCGCACTTCTATCGTAAGCATATCATCATGCTGAGTCGCGCAAACATGTACCTCGTGTGCGTGGGCGTGACGAGCCACATTGGTCAACCCTTCTGTGATAGCTCGCAAGACGTGTTCGCAAAACGGACCAGGGGTTCTTGAAAGCAGAGTAATTTTAGCAATACAGGGTATCTGTGTTGTTGCACGAAAACGATCAATTTCCTCTTGCACGACCTCAACGAGATTTTCAGAACGGATAGAGACAGTACGCAGTTCTCCGATTGCACAGCGAGCATCCGCCAATGTATTCCGTGCTTCCTCCATTACTTGCTCCAAAATCTCTTGCGCTCGTTCTCCTCTTTGATGCTGTAGGTGTGCCTGAACAACGTTCAACTGCATGATAAGCCCTGCAACTCCTTGCACCAACGTATCATGCAAGTCACGCGCAATCCGTTGACGCTCGGTAATCATCGTTAGTTCTTCGACACGTAGAGCATAGGTGGACAATTGAGCATGAGCGATATCAAGTTGATGCAAGAGGTCTTTGGTGCGTTCATGAGAATGCAGTTCTTGATGCAAATACAACATCAAGACCACCAAGAAAAATAGTCCGAGAATTGCTACCTCTGGTGCATATCCTCCGCTCCAAATGGCTTGCCATTCTTGATCTGGACCAAAAGTATTCATGTACAAAAGCAAGAGAAGCAAGTAACTACCGAGAGCTATAAGGAGGGAACTCACCCGTTCGAGTGTAAGAGTAGCAACTACTAAGAGGACAAGGGAAAGTACAAGAGTTACGATCACTAAGTGGGTGAGTTGCGTAAGCAGGAGGATAAGTCCCGTCTGGATACAAAAAAAGAGCCAAGAGAAAATTTTCCTTATTCTTACAGAAACTCCGATCCAATAAATACCGACATGAATTATCATAAACAGAGTAAACAAGACATGAAGCTCTACAGAGGCGGTCACATATTGCCAACTCCAGATATTCCAGCAGACAACGATTGTTCCGAATAGACCTAATAACAACCAGCAGAGTGGACGCACACTACGAAGATGCTTCATGATCCTTTCCTTCCCCGAACACCCTTTGTATGGTCATTGATATTTTCTATATGCACAGCGATGGGTTCATAAATGTGTTCTTTCAATTATAGCATTGTCTCTTTTCTTGAATAGTGGCGTTTCCGACAGTGGCGTAAATGACAGTGCCCAAACAGACGTAGTCGCAAGGTTAAGCAATCAGGTACATTTGTACAGGAGAAGAGAGAGACGAAGACTGATATGATGCCTTTCCAAAAAATAAGATAGAGTCTCCGTAAATTATGAGCAGACTAATGGAGAAGTTTTGATGAAGGAGATTTTCTATGCAACCATCATTGCACACACAAGGCTCAAGAACGAATATCATTGTAGGACCATTGATTCAGGTCGAGCATCTTTCGCGTGTAATGACCACGCACACAAAGAATACCATCATTTTAGATGATGTTACCTTCACCATCCCGGCCCAAAGCCTCTTTGCGATCAATGGACCATCAGGCAGTGGGAAGTCCACACTGCTAAATATGCTCATAGGGATTGATCGTCCCTCTAGTGGTCGCGTCCTCTTTGAAGGGCAGGAACTACGAGCAATGAGCGAGAACGATCTTGCGCGTTGGCGTGGAAGACATGTTGGGATCATTTTTCAGTTCTTCCAATTACTACCAACGCTTACAGCACTCGAAAACGTACTTCTGGCACTCGAATTGGGTGGAGGTGATGGTTTCAAGCGGCGTACATGGCGTGACCATGCATTGCACTGTTTGGAACTGGCACACATTAAGGACCTTGCTAATCGTCTGCCTAGTGAGCTTTCTGGCGGTGAACAACAACGTGTTGCTATCGCCCGTGCGCTTGCCAATAATCCTCCTGTGATTGTCGCTGACGAGCCAACTGGGAACCTGGATTCTCGTACCGCTTCTGAGATATTTGAGACACTTTCTCAATTGAGAAAGCATGGAAAGACCATTATCTATGTGACTCACGCGCCAGAACTGGCTATGCGGGCAAGTGCCCATATCAACTTGCTTGACGGACGAATTGTTGAAGAGAATTCCTTGCAGATGCCTACTTTAGAGGAATCAACTCATGAAGACAGTGTGAAGGGAGAGAAACAATGAAGGTGGTTAGTGTCCTGACACGAAAGGCATTTGCTGATATCACTAGACGCAAAGGGCGTACTATTCTTATGGTGCTTGGCATTTTGATTGCGGTTATGGGATTAACCTCTGTAGATCAAGCTAACGATTTAATCGGTGCAGCGTTTCTCTACAGTGCAAACTCAACGTCTGTCCCAACCATTAGCTTTTCCGTGAACACGCTTCCTTCGTCGGTTGCTACAACCTTACGGCACCTGCCCAACGTGGTAAAATTCCAACTTAGTACCCAATTGTTGACCTCTTGGCATCTACCAGGGAAGATCAAACCGACGACTATACAAATTATGGGATATCAAGATGTGTACCACCGCCCCTTGGGAACCTTCCAACTCTCAAGCGGTCGTCTTCCTGGCTCAGGAGAAATTGTGATGGACGTGAGTGATCGAACGGTGTCCGCGATTGCGCTTGGAGATTACGTAACGATTGATACTCTCAGTGGACATCCCGTCTCCTTGCGTGTCGTGGGTCTTGCACGAACTCAGGGACGTGCCCTCCTTGTTATCAAAACGCGAGGGCTTGCCTATATGAGTACTGATGCTCTCCAGCAGATAGCGGTTTCTGAGCAAGGTGTTAAGAGACCGAAACAATCAGAGGCACCTTCATTTTTCGGAACACAAATCATGATTCAAACGCCAAATGCAACGCCTACAACTCCGACCTATCAAGCAATGTCTCGGATACTCGACGATGCTCATGTTCCCATTTATGACTCCTTTTTCGCATCATCGTCGAGTACAGTGCAAGCTCAATTGATCGTGAATGGTCTGCTCAATGTGGTTCGTCTTCTCGCAGCGATTGCCTTATTGCTTGTGTGTTTGATGATTATCAATACCGTTATGACTATATTGAACGAACAGATACGTATTATTGGAACAATGAAGGCACTAGGAGGGACGCGATGGCGCATTATGGGAAGTTATCTCCTCTCAATGGAAATCTATGGAGTCATTGGGACAGTGTTTGGAATTGCTCTGGGCCTACTGATCTGTAGCGAAGTCGCCTCGGTCGTCATAACGCAGACAGCAGCGGATATTGGACCTTTTCAGGTCTCGCCAGGAGTTATTCTCCTCAGTGCAGTAGCAGGTCTGCTTGTTCCACTCCTCGCGGCATTGATTCCTCTTTGGATCGGTACGCGTATTACTGTGCGTGAAGCAATGTCTGCGTATGGTGTGCAGACGGGAAGTGGTCATACATACCCTTGGGGACATCAGTTCTCCTGGATTCCTCAGACTGTGTGGCTAGGAGTTCGTGGACTGTTTCGTAAACCAGGACAGGTTACATTGACACTGCTCACTTTGACATTTTCTATTGCTGTCTTCATGGCTGTGCAAGTTACTAATGCGTCTATTGGTGCCACTGTTGGGCATCAAATAGCCTTCTACCAAAGTGATATCTCTGTCGATCTGACATCATCAAGCCATGCTATTCCAACTGAACAACTGATAGCGTCTCTTCAATCCTTACCGAACGTTGCCCATACTGAGCCAGTAGATGAACAGGTTGTCACGATTGCCACAAGACAACTAAAGGTGATAGGGTTGTCTGCGAACACAAAAGTCTATCATCCCCAACTTGTCGCAGGGCACTGGATAACGGATCGAAAGCAGGAAAATTTCGTCATCAATGACTACGCTGCTGAACGGCTTAAACTTCATGTGGGAGAAAATGTGATGCTGAGTGCTGGAACGAAGCAAGTAATATGGCTACTTGTTGGGATTGTTCATGAAACGAGCGATGTCTCAGGCTCATCCGATTTAACAGGACAGGTTGGAGATGCCTTTACGACGCTCTCCACTCTCAATCTCTCGTTGAAAAATGCGTCAGTGGATGAAGCCTCACGGTTATACGTCCAAGTTCAAGATCGCTCGCACGATGTGTTACAACGGACGGTGAACGACATCCAAAACACTATGAACCATGTTTATGGAGAGACGGTGAGCGTGGAAGCATCAGCACTCAACCCACAACAGGGACCGGACGTTCTTATCGCTATCTATAGCCTCTTTGATACTGTTGCTGTTCTGGTTGCATTGGTTGGTTTGTTAGGACTTTCTCACACACTCTCAGCATCAGTACTCGAACGTCGATTGGAGATTGGCATTTTGCGTTCTCTAGGAGCAACAGGCTGGCGTATCGGTTTGGTCTTTTGGATTGAAGGTCTAGCTCTTACCGCAATAGCTTGGGCCTTGGGGACACTACTTGGATTGCTAGGAGGGAATAGTCTCGTGAATATACTTGAGACATTTATTCAACCTTTCGATTTTTCAGTTAGTCCTTTGCTTATTATAGTTACCCTACTCTTCGCTGTCATCGTTTCATGTATAGCAAGTTTTGCTCCTACTCTCTCTGCATCGCGCGTTCGTATTAGTGAAACGTTGCGTTACGAATAGGCACAGGTCAAACAAACTGGATGTATCAATAGAAAGCCACTTTCAATTTGCTAAAAAGGAAGTGGCTTCCTGGTAAGGTATATTATGCAGGAAAGTACCAACGAATGTACGTACATTTCCTTTGAGGAGTTTTTTGAGTTACTTCGTTTTTCTTAGCAGTTTAATCCATCGCCTCGCTATGTTGCGCTACGCCGACATACACTGGCGTACACCACTGTTCGCGGTAGTCGGGGAGTTTGCCGCGCACAACATCGAAGTAGAGGTCTTGTAGTGCCTTCCCAACAGGTCCGACTTCGCCGTTTCCGATTGGGCGATGATCGACGCTGATTACAGGCGCAATCTGCGCTCCTGTGCCACAGAGGAATATCTCTTCGGCGTTGTATAGCTCGGTGCGGTCTACGACGGTCTCGCGTGTCGTATAACCCAGTTCTCGTTTGCCGAGCTTCATCACGGTGTCGCGCGTGATGCCGAGCAGAATGTTTTCCGTTGGTGCGGGCGTTGTAAACACGCCGTTTTCGACGAGGAAGATGTTTTCCGCGCTGCCTTCGGAGACGTTGCCCTCGTGCGTAAGCATGATCGCTTCATCGTAGCCATTCTGTATCGCTTCGCTCTTCGCAAGTGCCGCGTTGACATAGCCGCCTGTGACCTTCGCACGCGCTGGCAATGCGTTGTCGTCGAGCCGTCGCCATGAGGAGACGCCACAGCGCAGACCCGATATAGGTACGTACTCTCCCTGTGGCTCTGAAGTGAGAACGAAGTGGTCGGAGAGACCGTGAAGGCGCACGCCAAGCATCTCATCGCCTTTGTAGACGACCGGGCGCAGATACACGTCCTCGCGCTGATCGTTGCGCCGCACAAGTTCAACGCTAATCTCGATTAACTCTTCAATTGTATAAGGGAGCGACATTTGCAGAATTTTGCAGGAGCGGTGTAGCCGATCATAATGCTCTCGCAGACGGAACAGGTAGACCTGCTCATCCTGTGCATTCCAGTAACCACGAATGCCTTCAAAGCAACCCGTGCCGTAAGCGAAGCCGTGAGTACGTACAGAAATGACGCCACGCTCGGCTGGAATGAACTCGCCATTCATAAACAGTTCTTTTGCGTTCATAGTATGTAGGGATAAGTGGCGTCTTTGCTACTTATCTCATGCCTCCTTTTTGCATGGTTTTTTGTATATAAGGTAGTATACGATAGCAGAACGCGCTATGAGTACCGCCAAAGCTCTGTATCATTTTAGCTTTGGCTGTACTCACATAGCCATAATCACAGAATTTTTTTGCCGAGCGCGGACAATATAAGTTCAACGGCAAGTTTCGCGGTGGCATTTTCGCTGTCGAGAATGGGATTGACCTCGACCATATCCATCGAGATGAGCCGCTGCGAAGCCGCGACTAGCTCCATCGCTAGGTGTGCCTCACGATAGCTCAAACCACCACGCACAGGGGTTCCCACGCCAGGGGCTTCGTGTGGATCGAGTGAATCCATATCAAAGCTCAGGTGAATAGGATTGTCATTTTGTCCCGCAACCGCGATAGCCTGTTTCATGATATCAGGCATGCCGTATTGGTCGATATCAGACATGGTGAAGACGTGGATGTTATGTGTACGCAACAATGCCTGCTCGTTAGAGTCGAGGTCGCGTACGCCAACGATGGCGATAGTGTCTTTATGTATTTTTGGCGACCAGCCGCTTGCATGCGTAAGGCGTTCGTCACCAATGCCAGCAAGAGCGGCGAGAATCATACCATGAATGTTGCCGGAGGGCGTGGTGTCGCCTGTGTTGAAGTCGGCATGGGCGTCGATCCAGATGACGCCAATGTTCCTATAGACTTTGGCAACGCCTGCAATGGAGCCAAGCGCGATGCTATGGTCGCCGCCTAGCACCAATGGAAACTCATGCTCTTGCAGTGCTACATTGACAAGCGTCGCCAGTTCTTCGGACGCATGCACAATCGGTTCGAGATACTTGAGATGGGGACTACCCTCTGGTCGGCTCTCTGGTTGGGGAATGGCGAGGTTGCCTATATCGTGGACTGAATAGCCTAATTGTTGTAGTTGGTCGCTCAATCCGGCGTAGCGGATAGCACTTGCACCCATATCCACGCCGCGTCTGTCTGCACCTAAATCCATTGGTGCGCCAATAATACGAATGTTCATTTGTATCCTCCTGCTCGTCTTTGAACAGTACCTTTCCCCCTCATTATAGCATAGCTCGACGAGAGGAGGGCAGGGGGCACGGGGGCACCCCCCCGGAGGAACCCCACCACAAAAAATAATAATGTAGGGTGGCCCAGG
>CAXUGH010000212.1:0-2143 GCA_964250365.1 uncultured Ktedonobacteraceae bacterium | reverse complement strand
TGCCTCCCTGCCTCCCTGCCCATTCTGTTGTTCCATTATGGTAAAATGTCTATCATGCTAAGAACACTCACTGCTACAAGTTACGTAACTCCACTACGTGAAGGTGGCTCTTTGCCTGCTATCGTCGAGGCGGACGACGATGGTATGTATGTCCTTAAATTTCGCGGCGCGGGACAGGGACCCAAGGCGTTGATCGCGGAACTCGTGGCGGGCGAGATTGCACGCGTACTCGGTTTAGCGGTGCCCGAAATTGTGTTTATGGAGCTAGACGCGGCTCTTGGACGGTCTGAGCCAGATTTTGAGATACAGGCATTGATCAAAGCGAGCGTAGGACTGAACCTCGCCCTTGATTATCTGCCAGGATCGATTACATTCGACGCGATTGACGCGCGAACAATCGATCCTTTGCTCGCGTCGTCGATTGTGTGGTTTGATGCCTATGTCTCCAATGTTGACCGCACGCCGCGCAACACCAACATGCTCTTCTGGCACAAACGCCTCTATCTCATAGATCACGGGGCTTCGCTGTACTTTCAGCATACTGGCGTCAATTATCTTGAGCGGAGCCGCTCGCCCTTCACGCAGATTAAGAATCACGTCTTGCTACCAGTTGCAACTCAACTTACCGAGGCCGATACGCTCTTGAAAGCTCGACTAACGCCAGCTATGCTTGAGAATATTATCGCCGCTATCCCAGGCGAATGGCTTGGCGAAGACCCGCTTTTTGCGACACAAGAGGAGCGACGAGCGGCCTATCTCGCGTATCTGCTGGATCGCTTATCAGCATCACACGTTTTTGTAGAGGAGGCTTTGCATGCTCGCGCTAGCCTCGTATGACTACGCCATTGTGCGCGTAGTGCCGCGTGTCGAGCGTGGCGAATTTCTCAACGTCGGCGTAATTCTCTTCTGTCGCAGTCGTCGCTTTCTCAGCACGCGTATCGCCCTCGATGTCAACCGCCTGAGAGTATTCGCCCCCTCCCTCGACATAGCGGAGGTGCAGCATTACCTCGACATGCTCGTCCTCGTGAGCAATGGCGGCAAAGAAGCTGGTCCCATTGGACAACTCTCGCAATCCGAACGCTTCCACTGGCTCGTTTCCCCTCGCAGCACGATTATCCAAACCTCCCCTACCCATAGCGGCCTGTGTGCCGATCTCGAAGTCGTGATGCAAGAGTTGATGGAGAAGATGGTGTTGATAAAAGCATAGTGTATACGTTTCTGCCCCATCCTTACGTGTAGTAAGTAGCGAAGAAATACTTCCACATAGTATACGAACACGTAGAAAAGGATGAGATACAACATGGCACAGAGACTTACGGGAAAAGTTGCATTGGTAACAGGTGCCTCATCTGGTATCGGTGAGGCAACGGCACTAGCACTAGCTGCGGAAGGGGCAAACGTTGCAATCTCAGCGAGGCGCGAGGATCGCTTAGACGAACTGGTGAAGCGCATCACCGCTAACGGTAGCAAGGCATATCCAATCGTCGCGGACGTGTCCGAAGAGGCACAGGCAAACGAGGTAGTTCAGAAGGCGCAACAAGAGCTTGGACGCGTCGATATTCTTGTTAACAACGCGGGCGTGATGCTGCTCGGTATGATCGAGGGCGCGAATACAGAGGACTGGCGGCGTATGATCAATACGAACGTACTCGGTCTGATGTATGCTACACACGCCGCGATTCCAATAATGAAGCAGCAGGGCGGTGGTCACATCGTCAATATATCGTCGGTTGCTGGTCGCACTGCTCGCGCTGGTAGCGGCGTCTACAATGCCTCTAAATGGGGCGTTGTGGCATTCTCCGAGGCACTTCGACAAGAGGTACTCAAGTATAAAATACGCGTGACGACCATCGAGCCAGGGGCGGTAGCAACGGAGTTGGTCAGCCATATCACCGATCCAGCCGCAAAGAAGGCGACGGAGGAGCGGGTTAATTCTATAACACGCCTTGAGAGCGAAGATATCGCAGCCGCCATCGTGTATGCTGTGACACAACCAGAGCGCGTAGATGTCAACGAAATCCTGATTCGCCCAACTGAGCAAGCGCAATAGGAAAGCATCAGAAGAGAAATAGCATGCAGGGTGCCAGCACAACCGGGGGGGGCGCCCGGCGCGCGATTTGAAGATTTTGGGGGGGGCGGGGAT
>CAXUGH010000211.1:0-9265 GCA_964250365.1 uncultured Ktedonobacteraceae bacterium | reverse complement strand
TATGGATTACCTAAGAAAGCATACAAGAGATGAGTATATTTATCAAGTAATCAGCCGTAGCGTGCTGTTTTGCGATAGGTGACATGCGGAAACCTCTTTCCCTAAAGAAAAAACAGAAGATGAAAGCGGTCAAGAGTCCTCTTGTCCAGTGCGATGGGCGTATTTCCCGATAGACCTAGCGGTGTAGTTCTGATAATTAGGCACCATGATACCATATAAGGACCTGTACATCACCTCCCGAATCCCTTATACTAGCTAGGCTTTTAAGTTCAGTGCATAAGAGAGAAGGGAATGATGGACGAAAAAGAAATCCAGGCTCTTACGAAAACATGTGTACGCTTCCTGGCTCATGGATATCCTCAAACGCCAAAGCAGCAATTGAGCGACCTAGCGTCGTACACCAATGCTAACGAAGACTTTGACCACTATGGTGAAGGTGAAATCATCACATCATTTGAAGCAGATGTGGCAAAACTGTTGGGCAAAGAGGCAGCGGTATTTATGCCAAGTGGAACTATGTGCCAACAGATCGCGCTCCGTATCTGGACTGATCGACGAAAACTTCCGCATGTAGTCTTTCATCCAACATGTCATCTCGAAATTCACGAGCAGCAAGCGTACAGGAGACTACACAACCTGCAAAGTACCCTTGTTGGACCTGCATCACGCATGCTTACACTTGAAGACTTGAAGGCAATTGCGGAGCCAATTGGAGCATTGTTGCTCGAACTCCCCCAGCGTGAAATCGGCGGACAGTTGCCTAGTTGGGAAGAGCTAAACGCGCTAATCGCCTGGGCGCGAGAACAGAATATTGCAATCCATCTTGATGGCGCGCGGCTATGGGAGTGCCAGCCCTTCTACGGACGCGAGTATGCCGAGATTGCAGGTTTATTCGATAGCGTCTATGTCTCCTTCTACAAAGTGCTAGGAGGTATTGCGGGGTCAATACTTGCTGGACCAGCAGATTTTATTGCAGAGGCACGTATATGGCAACGGCGACATGGTGGGAATCTCATTCATCTCTATCCATTTGTGCTTGCAGCACGGAAAGGTTTAACCGAACGCTTGGGCAAAATGTGTGCCTATCACGAGAAAGCAAAAGAGATTGCTAAAGTCCTCTCATCCTTTCCACAGATAGAGATTTTGCCAAATCCGCCACAAACGAATATGATGCACGTCTTTATGCAAGGAGATCACGAGCATTTGCTAGACGCATCCTTCCAAATAGCACGCGAAACGAAGACGCTACTCTTTGCACGGCTCGCCCCAACCGTTGTACCGCACTGGTCAAGATTCGAGTTGACCATCGGGAATGCATCGCTTGACCTGGACAATGAGGAGATTAGCAACCTATTTACCAGACTTTTTGCACTTGCAGATAAAAAATAGTTCTGCTGACGAGTACCTATGAATTTATAGTTTCTCATCAGCAGAACAGGATGCATTGTTTCGAGTAACGTACTAGACGGCACCAGTGTTACGCATGAGGCCACCATCAATAAAGAAGGTGGAACCCGTGACATACCCCGCAGCATCTGAGGCTAGGTATACTGCAAGCCCAGCTATCTCTTCTGGCTGTCCCATACGATGTAGCGGAATTTCAGAGAGAAGCGCGTTCCATTTTTGAGGATCGGCCTTCACGTCTGCGTCAATTGGAGTATCAACGGCACCAGGGCCAATGTTGTTGACGGTAATATTATGCGGAGCGAGTTCGAGGCAGATGGTGCGTGTCAACATACGCATACCGCCTTTCGCACAACAATAGGGCACGTTCTGCGGCATGGCAAGGTCTTCGTGAACAGAGGAAATATTGATAATGCGTCCAGCGGTTTTGTTCTTGACCATTTCGCGTGCCGCTGCCTGAGCACAGAAAAATGTTCCTTTGAGGTCAACACCTAGTACGCGGTCAAACTGCTGTTCCGTTACATCCAGAAACGGGCTATGAATTTCCATACCCGCATTGTTCACCATAATATCAAGCTTGCCGAAGTGCGCCACTGTCTGCTGAATCAATCCCATAGCTTGATCATATTGCGAGACATCGGCCTGAATAACAAACGCCTGACCGTTGTTCTTCTGAATCGTCTGTAACACCTCTTCGGCTTTGTCCTGTGCGTGGGCGTAGTTGATGACAACCGACGCGCCCTCTTGAGCCAAACGAATCGCGATGGCGCGTCCAATACCGCTATCCGACCCCGTGACAATAGCCACCTTCTGCTCTAACTGCATATATGTACCTATCCTTCTGTGTTTTTTTATAGAAACTCTGAGCCACTACAAAATAAGGCTCTGTTTGTGACACGGAACAGACGGGCTGAAGTTTCACTATATGCAGGACAAAACGTACATCGCTACTGTGTGTCAGTCTCTTTTTGAACAGGTTGCAATCCCTTCGTCATTGGTACATTTTGCGGCGTCACTTCCTGCCCTCGTACATGAGCGCGTTCAAGTGGTAGCTGCTGATGATGATAGATACGGTTGGAGAGCAGCGCATGATTCGAGGTCATCGTCACCTGCATAGATTCTATAATGTGTTCTAACCGCTCTATGCTGACAAAAACGTCCTGTATAGTCATTAGTGAGCCGTTCGTATGTGGATTTTCGGAGGGCAAAAGCGGCTCGTCAAATCCTGCAAGTGTATTCTGCTTGGCATATACTCCACGAGCTTGCGATAGCCGTTCGGTGATGTATTGCTCTATAGCACGTACTGAATTTTTGAGGAACTCTTGTAAAGTGGCGAAACGTTCATCGAGTGCTTTGTTGATGGCCTCGGTGAGTTCATCCCACGGAATTTCGGTCTGCACCTCTATACCAGCAAAATCGGAGGTTCCGTCAACCGCGAGTGCGGAACCTTCATCCGCAACGGTGAAACGCTGGCTAATCAGTTGATCGAGGGAGATAAGTTGTGTATCAAGAGCCTGTTCAATCGTCTCTTCGATCTGCTGTTTCATCCCCGTTCCATTTGTAGATGGCGATGCGTGACGGGTATCCAATCTTTGGACGAGCGTTTCCTTGAGTTTTCTCTGTTGCTCGGCAAGATTTTGCGCCAGTGTACGAGTAAGCTCCTGCTGTGTATAGGATAGGCGCTGTTCTATATCGCGTTTGAAGAGATGCATACGTTGGTCAAAACTGCGCTCAAGTTCGCGCCTTTGTTGTGCAAGTTTCTGGTCTAATAATAGACTGAACGACTGAAGTTCGCTTTGCGTAAAAGACATGCGCTTTCCTCTCCCTGTTACCTTACCATCTCGATGACGACAAACATATGCTGTTCCATAGCAGTATAGGAATTTAGAGAAGGCCATGTCAATGAAGAGATACAATTAGGACATGTTGGCTATTCAGTTTCCTCTCCACTCGCCGTCGCATACGGCGAGTGGAGAGGAAACTGGGGCGCAGCCCAAGCCTCCAATCAAGGAGTTGCATCCCCGCTTTAAGCTACTGCGAGACCTGAGCATTCAGAGTCGTTGTAACGGCTGCGACGAGTGCATCGAGTTTGAAAGGTTTCTCGATCACACGCGCATAGGGCGCAATCCGTAGAGCTTGCATAATATCTCTAGGATTCGCAGCAGTACAAAAGATAAGGGGGAGTCGTCGTGCCTGTGGCAACTCTTGCAACTGGTATAGTACTTCGATGCCTGACATGCCAGGAAGTTGCAGATCGAGAATCAAAAGTTCGATGGGAGAGGGAACAGGTACGATAGTTAGCACGGGGAGCTTTCCTTCGACTGTAGATTGCGTAAAAGCATTCAAGCACTCTTGAGGATGTTTATAGATATCGACAGAATATCCAGCGAATTGCAACATCGTTGCACACATTTTTGCGATACGAGCATTGTCTTCTAGTAGGCCAACGCGTGTCATATGAAAACCTTTTCTTAAACCCCATGTATGTGTCCCAATTAGGATTGTAGTGTTTCAATATAGGAAAAGTCAAGCGTCATGTCATGACGCTTCGCCGCTCGACGCTCATTCCATAATGCCGTACAATACATATGGAGCTTTTGACTACGAACAAAAAAGATGGATACCTAATCACATGAGCGAAAATGAAACGACAAGCAGATATCCTATTAGCGTTGTACGCTTCGGCATAGGAAAACAAATACAACTCTACCCAAATGAGCTAGTGGTAACAGGGCAAGAGGAAGACATGGAAACGCGTGTAAACCTGAATGCTATTCAGCAACTTACACTGGTTCCAGGGGACCCCAATCCGGGCAAACTTATCCTGATGGCGGACCTCGATGATGGCAACACGATTATTCTAGCTGAGGGAATGAGCAACGCCAAAGATTTCCGCGCAATGCTGCCACACTTGCTCGAACTACGTCCAGAGATACAGCTCGACCCCCCCGACATGGGGGAGCAGTTGCGACAGGCATTGAACACGAGACGCGCATGGACAATCACCTGCTACGGCTCATTCCTGCTGGTTTGCGCGTTCCTCTCCATTCTGTACTTTGTCGTCGCTTATATTGGGGCACATCACTAATCACTAGCTACTCTTCGCTTGTGATGCAGCATCACTCATGGACTTGAGTAGCCTCTTTCGTCCACGTACACTACGTTGTGCAATCAGAAAGAATAGCACAAATAGAAGCACAACAAGGAGTAGCGTTATAATGCGCGTGGGAGTAATACCGCTCCCTGTGCCTGGATAGGCGTACACATTATTGACGGCGACAAACAGTTGCGAAGCATTATTGGCTCCAATCGCAAGCGCATAGACTGGTGTTTGTTCGGGAAGGCCGCCCGCAACACCGCGCCAGTTTAGCCCACTATCATCACTGCGAAAGGCACCAAAAGAAGTTCCAACGTACAATGTTGCGGCATTCGCGCTACGGAAATCAACCAAGATGTGTCGAATAGCTACGCCCTGCAACAATTGCCCCGCCGCCCCCCAATGAGAGCCTGAGTCAGTTGAGCGAAAAATACCGTGCCTCGTACCGGCATACATTAGTGTAGCGGGTCCACCAGCGTTCGCAGCGGCTTGTATTGACGTAACGCCATCGGCTATGTTCAAACCGTTATTTAATGCAATCCACGCACCGCCGTTATCTGAGCGATACACACCTTGCGAGGTCGCAGCCCACAAACGATTTTGAAGACTATCATACGCTAGCTCGTTAATCGCAATACCGCTTGGCAACGCGGTATTGCTTGGCTTCCATTGAACACCATCACTACTCGTAAACACCTCATGATGCAACGTCCCGACATATAGGTGCTTCTGTCCATCGAAGACCATAGTCGTATAGCTATCGACGGGCAAACTAGAAGAGGATGTGTTTACCTGTTGCCACGTTTGAGCAGCATCCCTACTGGCAAAAAAGCCATTATCTGCAAGAGCGTAGAGCATCTCTCCAGAAGGAGTCAGAGTAAGAAGAGATAGGGATGTAGTAGCATCCGAAGTCCTATTTTGCTTTGTCCAGTGTTGTCCCGCGTCACTACTTCTGTAGATGGTACCATCTTCATTTCCGGCGTAGAGCGTCTGAAAATGCATCGGGTCTACAGCGAGCGCATGAATGTGTTGTTGCGAAAGCGTTGATGCTTGCCAACTACCAGCACCTAAAAGGTTTGCATCAGGAGCGCAAGCAGAGAAAAGCAAAGGTAGCAAAATAAGTAGCAGGAGATAGAAGCATTTCATCACTCTATTATTGATTATTACACATAGCTGTTGTATTTTCCTCATAACATCCTTACGACATCAAGAAAGCAAATCTATCTCTTCGCCCATGCCCTGTTGCTTGGCTAAATTGTAAACATGAGCGGCAACCACCACATCCTCTAGCGCGATACCTAGCCCCTTGTAGAGCGTAATCTCTTCTGGCGACTCACGTTGTAGTCCTTCGTCCGCGACAATCTCTTGCAATTCATGGACATTATCCCACTGAAACAGGTACTCATCTGCTGGAATGATAAAGTCACCGGCTTCGGTATGAGCTTGTTCGAGTGAGTCGGTTACGATGAGCGTACTACGTCGCAGAGTCGAAAGGTCTAGTTCGCGTCGTTGTGACCAGTTCGATCCGATAGCATTGATATGGCATCCTGGCTTGAGCCATTCGCCATGCAAAACGGGGTCGCGTGCTGATGTTGCGGTAATCAAAATATCGGCGTCTTCCACTACTTTGCGTGCATCGGGAACGGAAGTTACCTCAATGTTCAACAAGCGTGTCATCTCGTGACAAAACAGAGCGCGTTCTGGTTCGCGGCGGCTGTAGACATGTACAGACTTTATAGGACGTACACTACAAACGCCCATAAGTTGTGTCACCGCTTGTTGACCAGCACCAATAAGGCCAACAGTTCGCGCATTCGTTCGTGCAAGAAATTTGGTGGCAACCGCACTGGCACCACCTGTACGCATCGCACCCAGACGGTCGGCCTCAACAATCGCCAGCAGTTCGCCATTCTTCGCGCTAAAAAGCATCACCACGAAACGCACGCCCTCACGAAACGCAGTATACGTCTTGAAGCCGAATATGCCAAAGCCGGGTGCTGCTGCCGCAAGAATAGCTAATACGCCGTTTGCAAACTGGAGTCGAGTACGCGGCTGATTCTTTATCTGCCCTTGCGACTGAGCATAAAACGCATCCTCTAACACCGAAACGGTGTCGTGCATTGTGAGCAAGTCACGTACCTGTTTTTCACGCACTATCAACGGCATAGCAACACTCTACACTTCTTGCGCCCCTACTCCTCTCGTCGAATCACGCGGCGCATATACACAACTGTTTCGTGAACCTCATAGCCCTTGGGAAGTTTCTTGTTATTCTGTGGCATCAACAGGTCTTTGATACCCGTTAATGTTGGCAACGCGTTCTCAATGGGACGTGTAGGCTTTGACAGTCGAGCAATCAAGCCGCGTCGCAGCAACTCTAGCCCTACGCCAGCAGCAACCGCACCGACACTTGCCGCGACACCACGCGCCACAGGTAAGTTATAGGGGAGAGCTGGAAGATTTTTTTCTTCTACGGTCACAAGGCCCGTTGTGGAAATTGCAAGGTCTGCTCCGCATTTGCTGCAATAAATGTCTTCTTTCGTAATCTTTGCATTGCATTCAGGACACTTCATATACATCCTCCGATGAAAACTTTTATACCTATCACGGCCTATTGTAACGCTTCTGACGCAATGCGTCTACAGTTTTGGCAAGCAAAACAGACGCTTGTTCTATTTCGTCGGCAGTTGACCAGCGTCCGAGCGTCAAACGCAAAGCACTTAGAGCACGTTCGCGTGTCATCCCCATTGCCATAAGTACCGATGAAGGCTCTGTATTTCCCTCATGGCAGGCTGAACCCGTTGAGCTAGCTATCTCTGGTGTAGCCGTAAGCACCTCTTCACCTACAACGCCATCAATGCTTACATTCAACGTGTTCGGCAAACGCTCTGTAACATGCCCGTTGAGATGAACAAGATTTGGCAAATGCTGTTCGAGGAAATGCTGCAATAAGTCACGGAGTAGCCTCATGTGCGACTGGCTTACCTCTAGTTGTTCAAGTGCTAGCTCGCATGCCGCACCCAAACCAACTATATACGCGGTGTTCTCCGTGCCAGCCCTGCGTCCCTGCTCTTGCCCTCCGCCATAGATTGTCGGCTCAAGCGTGAGTTCGGTACGAGCGTACAAGGCTCCAATACCTTTAGGCGCGTACACTTTGTGCCCGGCAACCGTCAACATATCCACGTCCAACGCCTCTACATCCGTGACAATCTTACCAACGGACTGCGATGCATCAGTGTGTATCAGTACATTGTGCTGGTGCGCGATGCGTGCAATCTCGGCGGTAGGTTGCAGCGTTCCCGTCTCGTTGTTCGCATGCATAATCGTAATCAACACGGTCTGGTCTGTTATCGCGGTCTCGACATCTTCAGTTCTCACGCGTCCCTGTGCATCGACGGGAAGATAGGTCACGCGAAAACCATGCAGACGTTCAAGGGCGTTACACACATTCAATACGGCGGGATGCTCGGTTACTTGCGTGATGATATGATTGCCGCGATGCCGATAGGCAAGAGCAGCTCCACGAATAGCCAGTGTATCGCTCTCAGAGCCACCGCCCGTAAAGATTACCTCGTTTGGCTGGCAATGCAACAGTTGAGCAACGCGCTCGCGTGCAACTCCAATAGCCTGTCGCGTCGATGTAGCATAACTATGCCCGCTCGAGGGATTGCCGAAATACGCTGAGAGGTATGGCAGCATCGCATCGACGACCGTAGGGTCAACGGGTGTCGTCGCATTGTAGTCAAGATAAATTGGGTTATTTCGTAGCCCTGGATGTGTTGTCATAACTCCTCTTCCCTCTCATATACATTAAGGACGCTTCGGCACCCCCCATATCACGTTCCCTACAACTTGGAACGACATGATCCCATCAGGATACTCTGTGAGCAGTATCTTCTTTGCCTCGTCGTCAAAAGCGGCAGCCATTTCCGGTTTCATGCGTTCCCGTGAGAATCCATTGCGCGAATGAAACGACTCGATATACTCATCTACAGATTGAGCGAACAGAATCGGTTGTGTGGTTTGCTCACCAATTTTCTGAAAGAGTCCGCGCATCTCCAATTCATCAATCAAGTCGTATGGTTGATACTTTACGTTCGTCGAATAGCGCGGAATAACTGCCGCTAATTCGTCATACCACGTTTTAGGAAACGTATTATGCTCAATGATAGCGAGATAGCCAGAAGGCGTCAACACCTCGTGCAATCGCGGCAATACAACATCCCAATCCATCCAGTGCAAACTCGCCCCCGCCGTAACTAACGCGTAGGGAGGGTTCAACGTGACATCTTCTACACGCCCATAGAGCCAATGCAGATGCGGATTGTCTCCATTCGGGAGTTTTTTCCCATACTCGATCATATTTTGCGAGAAGTCTACCGCGTCGAGCCGATTCACTTTATTTACCAAATAACGAGCAATAGCACCAGTTCCGCAACCGATATCCAGAACGTGACGTGGTTGCTCGGTAATGAGACTCTCCAAAACATCGAACACTTCATCGGGATAGAGTGGGCGATATTGATACGCCTCGACCATGCTAAGGTCTTGAAATTGCTCGCCATATTCGGGGGCAAGGTGTGCAGGTTTTGGATGCATGAACTCTACCTTTCTATTGATATTTAGTCTTCCACTAGTAGAAATTGTACCTTACGTAAGCCCTAAATGCGATTAAAGTTATATAGTATAATTATGCTATGCAAATTACACCTTATCCAGATATCAATAGCTTCTTTGCTACGCTGCTTTTTCAGCTAAAAACCA
>CAXUGH010000210.1:0-9271 GCA_964250365.1 uncultured Ktedonobacteraceae bacterium | reverse complement strand
GTCTCCAATATCCTCGGCAAGCTGCACGCTGAAAATCGAACTCATGCCGCCAATGTCGCGCGTGAACGCAAAATTATTTGACGGAGTTGAACCACTCACCGTGAAAACCATAGGGAATGTGGTTTTGCATTTGCCTGTTCCATCTGTGCGGAGCGTTGTCGCACATGGCGAATATACGCAAACGTCCAGAGAAATGCTCCAGCAGTAACGACGATAAGTAGAGTGCTACCTGTTGCGAATGCCACCGTTGGAGGAAGCGTGTATGCGAGAATGACACGCACAATAAATTCGCCAATGTAGGCAACGCCCCAGACGGTGGTAATCAGACGATGGACAAAACGTCCGTAGGGTTGCTGCCAGCCTGCGTCAAAGTTTGCTAGTTTGGTGGCATCATTGCCAGCCAGCATTTGTCTCCCCACATAGAACATGAGTGGGCGCGGCATGAGCAACGAGAGCAGACAGACCAAACCCAATGCGCCAGTGAAAAACGACTCGCGGATGATGAGCAGACGAGCATCTCCACCCATGAAGATTGCTACGATACTGGTAAGTGTGCCCAATAGATAGAAAATAGCGATAATATTCAGGCGTCGATGCCAGATCAATTCTACAATAGTGCTTAACAAGGGAACAACTGCCGCCACGCTGAGCGCGGTCAACTCCGTCGTATGCTCATACTGCGTCAACAAGCGAATAATGAGCAACGGTAGACCAACGTTAATGATAAGGCTCACGAGTAGTCCGCGCAAGGCAGAACGGGTCGATGTGTTTTGGGTGGACATGAGTTCCTCCTTCATCATCCTGTAGGGGTCTAATTTATTACACCCTGATCGCGCATCACACGCCATTCCAGGGTGTAATAAATTAGACCCCTACAATCTATTCACACAATTTGTTTTTGTTCGTCATATTCCTTCATTCGCTCCAACGTCTCGATTGCCTCATCACACCAATCAAGCATGGCACGCGTGACGTGTTTGCCGAAACTTAACGTCAATAACCAATAAGGAAGGTGCGGAGAATCTCCTTGTCCGGCCCGAACCTCTTCCTCCGTTTGTTGATACACCTGTAACAGATGCTCTTGCATGGTGCGGTGCCGTTGTACATGTTCTATGCTTACCGCAACAGGTGCATAGTCACCAAAGAACAGTTTCAATAGAAGTTCGTTGCGCTGTACCTGATACTCGAACGGCTCGCTCAACCACTGTTCTAGCTCTGCCCAACCCTTGTCGGTTAAGGCATAGACATAACGGTCGGGCTTGCCCTGTTGCTGAGTAACAGAACTGGTTGCTAGCCCTTCCTCAGTCAACTGCTTGAGCATAGGGTAAATCTGTGGATAGCTTTCATTCCAGAACTGCCCCACGCTATACTCGATAGCCTTACGTAAATCGTAGCCCGACATCGGTGCCAAGCTCAGCATCCCGAGAATGGCGAACCGACTTTTGTTTTCCTTGCCCATCTATATGATTTCCTTCAAAGAATATATATGCCATACATATACATGAAATATATAACATTTTATCGAATATGTCAAGGGTGTTCTGCGAGAAGTTCATATGGGCTTTTCGCAGAACACCCTTGACATATTCCGTAAGGTCAATATTGCATTGGATTCGTTCCCTGTGCTATAATCCTATAGGTATAATGAAGAGAGAAGAGAAAAGACAGGTGGGGTTGCTTCCATGGAAAAAAAACCGAATCCCACTGTTTGGGCACCGTTAGCACTGATGGGGCAACTAGGCTTCACCATAGCAATACCCATTGTTCTAGGAGTCCTCTTAGGCAACTATCTCGATGGCTTATTACATACCAACCATTTTATATTATTGTTCGGGCTACTGCTTGGCCTGATTGCGGGCATATATGGAGCGTACCGTTTATTTACACGCGCTATGAAGTGATTAGAAATAGACTAGCAATGAACGGAAAATCTCTCTAATAACGATCAGGGCAACGCAGGCCGGTACTCAAGGAGGATGCCGCGTGCAACTCTGGAAACTTCCTAATATCTCAATCGCACCGGATGCAATCTTTCCAATATTTGGCTTCCAAGTCACCAATACGTTGCTCGGTAGCGTTCTTGCCGGTATCATTTTGATACTGGTTTTTGTGGTGGGCACACGGAAGCAAGAACTTATCCCTACAGGCATGCAGAACGCTATCGAGGCTCTCGTGGTGTTTCTGCTCGACCTCATCAACGGCGTTGTCGGTGGTGATAGAAGTCGTGCCAGAAAGTTCTTTCCGCTTGTGGCGTCGTTCTTTTTTTTCATTCTCGTGGCGAACTTGATCGACGTGCTTCCTGGTGTGGATACTATTGGACAGATTGATGCCAAAGCTATTGCGGCTATTCCAAATCATGCTCAGCCAGTGCTGGGATTTTTGTTGTTCGGCAACATCTCGAATGCAATTATTCCCTGGATTCGTCCCGCGACAACCGATCTCAATCTCAATCTTGCGATGGCGTTGATTGCGATTGTGACGGCGCAGGTGTTCGGCTTCGCTACGCTTGGGCCAAGACAGCATCTTAGCAAATACTTCAATTTCCGGGGTCCTATTGATTTCTTCGTAGGTATCCTCGAACTTGTTGGCGAGTTCACACGCGTCATCTCGCTGGCCTTCCGTCTCTTCGGAAACGTCTTCGCGGGTAGCGCGGTTCTCGCGGTCTTTGCCTTTCTCCTACCAGTTGTTGCCGATCTCATCTTCGTGCCGTTCGAGATATTCGTCGCGGCGGTGCAGGCTCTGATCTTCGCCCTGCTGACTCTCATCTTCTTACAGATTACGAGCGTCAGTCACGAGGAACATGGTCACGAGGAGGAGCAGGGAACGGCTGATACGCAGCAAGGGCAGAGAGAGGTTGCTACAGCCGCACATTAGTATGCTTGCGTGACAAGCTGGCGGTGTATTCGTTACTGTAATTGCTACTCGTGGCAATATTCTGCCGCGATTGCATATATTAACTACAATTATTAACTTGTTTTTATCCTTAAAGGAGGATTTTCTCATGAATCTTAAACCAGTCGCAGTTGCCTTAGCTATCGGACTCGGAGCCATCGGACCTGGCATTGGTATTGGTATCGCCGCCGCTCAAGCCATGAGCGCAATTGGACGCAATCCAGAGGCCGCTCCACTCGTACAGACGAACATGATTCTCGGTCTGGCATTCGCCGAAGCTATCGCTATTTATGCATTGGTTATGGCACTGTTGATCCAATTCCTCGGATAATCCTGTTCCTTTTCTACATAATGAGAGACGTAGCATGCTATGCTGCGTCTCCACTTTACAGATACTGGTACAGTATTATTCTGACGAAAGGAAGCAAACCATGCAACTGGGAATACATACATTTGTTTTTGCTGACTCCGGCCCCGGTGCTATTTCGACTGGGCTGGGCATCAATGCTGGCGCTTTCCTCTCGCAGCTTATCACGTTCGGTATTGTCTTCTACGTTCTCTGGCGTTATGCCTTTCCGCTCGTCATTCGCACACTCGAAAGACGCGAGGCGAGGATTCGTGAGGGCATTGAGAATGCAGATAAAGCTGACCGAGCCTTGGCGGATGCTAAAGGGCAGTCTGATCGTATTGTGACTGATGCACGGCGTGAGGCACAGGCGATTGTCGAGCGTGCTCAGAGAACGGCGCAGCAGGAAGCTGATCGCATTGTCGAGGATGCTCATTCAAGAGCGCATATCATTGGTGAGCAACAGGCGGCGCGTATTCAGCAAGAGGCTAGCCGAGCGCGTAACGAACTGAGTCGAATGGTGGTCAATCTCTCGATTGATGCCTCGGAGCGCGTTATTGGCAGATCGGTTGATACCAACGACAACCGCCGTCTGGTGGAAGAGTTTGTCACAGCGAACGACAATAATTCGAGGGCACAGTAATGTTAAAGGGAGCGGTTGCACGCCGCTATGCAGGAGCTATCTTCGATCTTGCCCGTAAGCAGAATACGCTTGATCGTACTCTAGCAGATGTGCAAGGAATCGCGGACCTCTTCTCCAACCGCAAGATCTCGTTTCTCTTACGCGAACCCAAAGTTCCAGCATCGCGCAAAGAGAAGGCGTTGCGCGATGCACTACAATCACGAGTGCTACCGACATCGCTCAACTTTGCGCTGCTACTTGTTCAACGTGAACTTGTAGAATACGCTCCTAATATCGCTACTGAACTAGAGCAACTGGTGCGCGACTATCGAAACGAGGCCATCGCGGATGTCACAACGTCGGCAAAAATCGACGCTGTACAGAGCGACACCATTCAGCGAGCATTAGAGCAACGCACAGGCAAGACCATCATTATCCGTGAGCATATTGACCCGTCCATCCTGGGCGGTGTGGTTGCTCGCGTCGGTGATGAAGTTATCGATGGCAGTGTACGCTATCGTCTCAGCGTGTTGCAGCAGCAGATGTTGAGTAGCGTCTCAAGTTCGCACGCGGACTTCTTCTCAAAAGAGGAGCTTGACAGGACGGTACAAGAAATTGGTTCTGTAGATAGTAATTCAACGAATGGAACAGAGAATAATGACAACGGTAATTATAGACCTGTTCCACGTCCAGATAATTCATAGGCATCTCTTATAGTAACTACGTACAACATAAATTGCATTGCTCCATGTAAGGAGGAGACAGATGGCATCTTGGGCTGATGAAATCAGTGCCATCATAGAGAAAAACATCGTAGGCTTTGGCACAAACGAAACCTCTACGGCAAGTGTCGGAACTGTTATCTCAGTTCAGGACGGTATTGCCCGTGTCTATGGTCTGCAGGATGTGAAGTATCTTGAGTTGGTAGAATTTCCCCGTAGTGGGTTATCAGGTTTAGCCTTCAACCTTGAAGAAGAGACGGTCAGTTGCCCTATCATGGGTGACTTTACACAGGTGCGTGAAGACGACGAGGTACGCACCACCGGACGTATCGTGGAGGTACCTGTCGGTGATGCCTTGCTGGGGCGCGTCGTCAATCCTTTGGGGCAGCCAATCGACGATAAAGGTCCAATCAATACCGATAAGTTCCGTCCAGTCGAGCGCGTCGCCCCCGGCGTTATCACGCGTCAGAGCGTGAACACTCCTGTACAGACAGGTATCAAGGCAATTGACAGTATGGTGCCGATTGGTCGCGGTCAGCGCGAGCTAATCATCGGCGACCGCCAGACTGGTAAAACCGCCATTGCTATCGACACCATTCTGAACCAGAAGGGGCAGAATCTGTTCTGTATCTACGTTGCAATTGGTCAGAAAAACTCAACTATCGCACGTACACAATCAATTCTGGAGCAGAACGGCGCGATGGAGTACACCATCATCGTGTCCAGTAGTGCCTCTGATCCAGCACCATTGAAGTATCTTGCCCCTTATGCTGGTTGTGCAATGGGTGAGGAGTTCATGGAGTCTGGTCGTGACGCCCTCATCATCTATGATGACCTCACGAAGCACGCAGACGCCTACCGTAACATTTCGCTGATCATTCGCCGTCCTCCCGGACGCGAAGCCTACCCTGGTGATGTGTTCTATCTGCACTCTCGCTTGCTGGAACGCGCAGCTCGTTTGAACAAGGATTACGGCGGCGGCTCACTGACGGCTCTGCCAATCATCGAGACGAAGGCAAACGACATCTCGGCCTACATCCCAACCAACGTTATCTCGATTACCGATGGACAGATATTCCTTGAGACGGACCTGTTCAACTCTGGTATTCGTCCGGCTATTAACGTTGGTAACTCGGTCTCGCGCGTGGGAACAAGCGCACAGAGCGCGGGCATGAAGCAGGTTGGCGGTACCCTCCGTCTCGACCTTGCACAGTTCCGTGAACTTGCAGCCTTCGCGCAGTTCTCCTCCGACCTTGATAAAGCGACAAAGAGCCGTATCGACCGAGGTCAGCGTTTGACAGAGGTTCTCAAGCAGGGACAGTATCGCCCGATGGCTGTTGAGCAGCAGATCATCATCATCTATGCCGCCACGAAGGGCTTCCTGGATGATGTCGCACTCGATAAGGTTGCGGAATGGGAGTCGGGCTTCCATCGCTATATGCCAGCGAACCATCCTGAAATCATGGATGAGATCATTGAGAAGTCGGTCAAGCAGAAAAACAAGATGTCTGGCGACCTGCTGAAAAAGCTCGATGATGCCATCAATGAGTACAAGCAGACCGTAGCACCAAGTAGCGACGACAACGCGCAGCAGCAAGCTGAAAATGCTCAGAAAGCCACAGGCACGCAGACGCAGGGCGATAACCAGCAAAACGCGGCTGACAACGCCCAACAGGAGGCGAACGCGGGTACTCCCGACACGGGTGCTAATGTAAATGAAACCAACGAAGCGCGTTAGTTAGGAGGTACCTTATGCCATCACTCCGAGATATTCGGCGGCGTATCGGCTCCGTCAAAAATACCGCGCAGATTACCAAAGCTATGCAGATGGTGGCGAGCAGCAAAATGCGACGAGCGCAGGAGCGTGTCCAACAGGCACGCCCCTTCGCCGAGCAAATCCGCGAACTTGTGTCGCGTCTTGCTGAAGCTTCGGGCGAAGACATCGGCGAGGGCGTGGCACTGCTCACGCAGCGTCCTGTCCACAACGTCGGTTTCATCATATTGTCGCCAGATCGTGGCCTTGCTGGTGCCTTGCCGAGCAATATCAATCGTAAAGCTGTAACGTCATCACAGGAAGTACAGCGCGACAACGCGAACAATAATGGCGGCAGTACGAAGGTCGAGTATATCGCGGTTGGACGCAAGGGGCGCGACTTTATTGTGCGCTCACAATTGCCACTGATCGCGGAGTTCACCAACTATGGTGATCGCCCAACACTTGCCGATGCACGAGCCATTGCACAGGTTGCAACCGATGCCTTTCTAAAGGGCGAGGTGGACGCAGTATATATCGTCTTCGCGCAATATGTGAATACGGTAACGCAGCGTCCCGTCACCACACAGTTATTGCCTGTCACTCCTCCTTCACGAGAAGAGCAGGAGGAGCAGCGGCACAGTGTAGACTACATCTACGAGCCAGATGCCAGGACGCTTTTCCAGGCACTCTTGCCGCGCTATGTAGACGTGCTGGTGTATCAGGCACTGCTCGAAACCATTGCCAGCTTCTACTCTGCTCAGATGGTAGCAATGAAAAACGCTACCGATAGTGCCCAGGATTTGGTTGAGGACTTGACGTTGACGTACAACAAAGCACGTCAGGCGGCAATCACAACGCAGATTCTTGAGGTGGTTGCTGGCTCAACACAATAATACGTTTATGCTTACCCATGCATCAGGGAAGACTCAAGTCCCTGATGCATAAAAGGGAAAAAATAGAATGACTACAAGCACAATGACAAAAGGGACTGTCGTCGAGGTGCTGGGAGCCGTTGTAGACATCGAGTTTCCACCCGACCAAATCCCTGAAATTTATAACGCCGTCCTTGTACGTATCGAGGGTGCCGAGCAGGACTTGACTCTTGAGGTCGAGCAATTGCTGGGCAATAACTGGGTACGTTGCGTAGCAATGGGACCAACCGATGGCCTACAGCGCGGCATAGCCGCCTACGATACAGGTAAGTCAATCTCGGTGCCCGTTGGCGAACAGACACTTGGTCGTATATTCAATGTTCTCGGTCAGCCTGTCGATAACAAACCCGATATCCCGGACGCGCCACGTATGCCTATTCATCGCCAGCCTCCTTCACTTGAAGAGCAGTCGGGCACCATCGAGCCATTCGAGACGGGCTTGAAGGTAATCGACCTGATCTGCCCCTTCCAACGTGGTGGTAAGGTTGGTGCCTTTGGTGGTGCAGGTGTTGGTAAGACCGTTATCATTCAGGAACTTATCAACAATATTGCTAAGGCGCACGGCGGCTTCAGCGTTTTCGCTGGCGTGGGTGAGCGCACCCGCGAGGGCAACGACCTGTATCATGAGATGCAGGAGGCGGGTGTTATCGACCGTCTCGCTATGGTGTTCGGTCAGATGAACGAGCCTCCCGGCTCCCGGCTACGCGTAGCATTGAGCGGTCTGACAATGGCGGAGTACTTCCGCGACGAACAAGGTCAGGACGTGTTGCTCTTCATCGACAACATTTTCCGCTTCACCCAGGCGGGTTCCGAGGTGTCGGCACTACTCGGACGTATGCCTTCCGCCGTAGGTTATCAGCCAAATCTTGCTGAGGAAATGGGCGACCTGCAAGAGCGCATCACCTCGACTAAGAAGGGTTCGATCACCTCGATGCAAGCGGTGTACGTGCCAGCCGACGACTATACCGATCCGGCTCCAGCCACGACCTTCGCGCACCTTGACTCGACGATTTCTTTGGAGCGTTCGATTGCGTCACAGGGTATCTACCCCGCCGTCGATCCTCTGGCCTCGACCAGTCGTATTCTCGACCCGCAGATCGTTGGTGACGAGCATTACAATACCGCCCGTGCCGTGCAACGTGTCTTGCAGCGTTACAAAGATCTGCAAGATATCATCGCCATCCTCGGTGTTGACGAACTTTCTGACGACGACAAACTGACCGTTGCCCGTGCTCGTAAGATTCAGCGTTTCTGCTCACAGCCAATGACTGTAGCCGAGGCGTTTACAGGCGTGGAAGGGAAGTACGTGCCGTTGAAGGAGACCATCGCCGGATTCCAGGAAATTCTTAACGGTCAGATGGACCATGTGCGTGAAGACCTCTTCTTCATGGCTGGCAACATCGACGACGTGAAGCGCAAGTACGACGAAGACCAGAAGCAGAATAAGGGGTAAGCGATGGCAACACGCGACACACTTCATGTCGAGGTGGTAACTGCCGAGCGCGAACTCTATAGCGGTGAGGCGACGCTTGTCAGTGCCCCCGGCTCTGAAGGGCGGCTCGGCATTCTGCCACGCCACGCTGCTATGCTGGCTCTGCTGAAAGAGGGCGAATTGCGTATCGAACTGAACGATGCAGAGGAGCCAATCTTTGTCTCCGGTGGCTTCCTGGAAGTCTCGGATAACAGAGTTATCGTGCTTGCCGACACCGCGGAACATGCTGAGGAGATCGACGAGGCTCGTGCTCAAGAGGCACGTCGCCATGCTGAAGAGAGCCTTGCGAATGCCGATTCTAACGAGGATCGAGCGGCATTACAGGGTGCGCTCGCACGCGCAATCACACGATTGCGCGTTGCTGAGATTGCCCGTCGTGGCAATCGACGCCGCATCCAGCAACTCAATCAGGAACAGTAAATACATACAGAATACAAAAACGTCGGGGGAACAAAGTTTTGGGGCGCGGTTTTTATTATGTATGTGACCCCCCCCACAAAAAAACCACC
>CAXUGH010000209.1:3297-9279 GCA_964250365.1 uncultured Ktedonobacteraceae bacterium | reverse complement strand
TTACAAGTCAGAAATGATATAATGGAGGTATGGGTGTCCGGCCGCCGCAACGGACGAACACCCATACATCCATTCAAATTAGTGCGCGTGTTCTTCGATGTAGTCCTCGGCCTCTTGAACCGTTGTAATCTTCTCGGCGTCCTCATCGGAGATTTGCATGCCGAACTCTTCCTCAAGGGACATAATGAGTTCGACCAGATCGAGTGAGTCCGCGTTCAAGTCCTCGACGAAAGAGGCGGAAGGAACTACCTCGCTCTCGTCAACACCGAGTTGATCGACAACGATTTTTTTGAGCCGTGTCTGGATGTCTGCATTTGCTGGCATTATTGTTTGACCTCGCTTTCAGCTATGGGGGTGGGCGGTTGTTGCGCCCGATTAAATATTGTGCCGAGTACGCCATTGATGAAGCGGCTAGAGGTGTCGCTGCCAAATATCTTGGCAAGCTCTACAGCCTCATTGATGGCGGCCTTAGCTGGTACCGTATTATTAAACAGAATCTCGTAGATTGCAAGTCGCAGAATGTTTTTGTCGATGCGAGCCATCTGCTGCAAAGGCCACTCACGAGCCGCGCTTTGAATGTGAGCGTCGATGTCGGCGAGATGCTCGTGTACGCCCAGGACCAATGCCTCGGCGTACTCTACCACTGGGGATGGCAGGTGGCGTTCTTCGACATGGCGTTGTAAAACCTCTGTGAGATCGTGCTGAGCAACGTCGTACTCATAGAGTGTTTGCAATGCAATCATTCGTGCTTGTCTGCGTATCCCTGGCATAGTATCCTCGAATTGTTCCTGTTGTTTCAGAGGTAAAACCTCTGATTGCTTACGTATACGAATTAGCGAGACTTATCGTCTCTTGCGACTGAATAGTAAATATAGGTATACCACACTCTGAAATTGTGCGCTATGCTACGTCCTGAATATAGACGTTTATCTCATGCACCTGCATCCCCACCATCTCCTCTAGGGACGATGCGACCTCTTCCTGGACGGCAGTACCCACCTCTACGATATTGCTTCCAGGAGCGACGACTAGATAGAGGTCGGCGGAGACCGTGCTGTCTTTGACAGTCAACGCCACGCCTTGACGTGGCACCTCTCGATTCAGGAAGCGCGACCACTGATCGTTGCTTTGAGCCATACGCGTGACTCCGGGAATCTGTAACGCGCTATTGATTACAATAGCCGAGAGAACCTGTGGCGCGACACGCACGACTCCCAGTTGCTCGGTTGCCATGTTCTACAACTCCTCTCAGGACGATTATATTCCTACACATGCGTATATTGTAAATTATACGTTATGGGCAAGACCCATTTCACGTACCAGATTTACCGCCTTCTCGATTTCCGCGCTATTGCTCAGTGAGACGGTTGTCGTACCCTTTGCAATACGTTTGACCATGCCTGTAAGTGCCTGACCGGGGCCGATCTCGAAAAAGACATCCACACCGTCGGCGACCATGTATTCGATGGTGCGTACCCATTGTACAGGAGAGTCTATCTGCTGCGTCAATTCGCGCCCGATGTCCTCTGCCTGAATAAGTGGCTTGCCTTCGATATTGCCAATCACTGGCACGGTTGCATCGTGTATTCCTGCTGTTGCGACTGCTTTGGCGAGTCCGGTGGTGGCTGGTTGCATCACTGGTGAGTGGAAGGCACCGCTGACCGCAAGCGGAATAACACGTTTCGCACCTTGCACCTTCGCTAGTTCAGATGCCGCTGTAAGTGCTTTCTGCTCACCCGATATCACAATCTGTCCAGGTGCGTTATAGTTCGCAACGGCGACCCGTCCCAATCCAGGGTGAGTACCCTTAGGTTGCTCAGAGGCTAGCTCTTGTTGCGCCTGCTGCGTAGCTTGCTGACAAATAGCCTGTAGCTTCTCTTCGTCCATCCCGATTACCGCTGCCATACCACCGACGCATACGGTTCCTTCATGGTGCATCAAACGGCCTCGTTCGCGTACTAGAATTGCGGCTTGCGTTAAGTCGAGAGCACCTGAAGCGACAAGGGCTGAATATTCGCCCACGCTATGACCGGCTGTATAGCTAGGAACAAGTGGCGATGTCCATGTAGATGAAGATGCTGGCAGAGCCAATGCCTCTTGAAATGCTGCAAGCACGGCGAGGCTCACGGTGACAATGGCAGGTTGTGCGTTGATTGTTTCGCGGAGCGTCTCTTCGGGTCCCTGAAAACAGAGCGTGCTAAGGGGAATGCCAAGTGCGGTATCGACCGTTGCGAAAACCTGTTTCGCGGCTGCGGACGTTGCATAAAGGTCGGCACCCATGCCTACCGCTTGGCTTCCTTGACCTGGAAAAAGAAAGGCGACTTTGGTCGTCATGTGCTGTATCTACTTTTCAAAAAGAGACGACGCTTGTATCTCGTGGAGATAGTCGTGCGTCGTCTCAAGCCTTATCTCTTGTTCGCTTTTGGCACATATACCTGCCGACCACGATAAAAGCCACAATGTGGGCATGCGTGGTGCGATAGGCGTGGTCGTCTGCAATTGGGGCATGCAACCAACTGTGGTAGCGTCAAATGCTGATGTGAACGCCTATCGCCTTGACGCGCTGGCGATGTACGTTGCTTTGGTAAAGCTCCCATGAATGTAATCTCCTCTTCCACCAGTAGCGTGTCCCTAAGATATTTCGAGGACACAAACTCGTGTTTTGTTTGTTGTACTTTGACTACTTATATATCTTTTGTAAGTAACGCGTTAAGGACACTGAAACGCTCATCGACCTCTGGCTTGCAATCACAGGGACCGGAGTTGAGGTCGCGCCCACACTGTGAGCAGAGGCCCGCGCAATCCTCTTTACAGAGCGTTACCATCGGTAGTTCGAGCAGGACACGCTGTCGTATTGCCTCTGTCAAATTGATGAGATGATGGTCGTCGATAGGGAACGCGTCCTCTTCCTCAGAGGGTGGCAACGCGACACCCGTCACCACGTCTATCGTTGGGTAAAACAACTCTTCAAAGGGTACATGCATACTTTGCTCAAATTGTTTCAAGCAGCGTGTGCATGTAAGCTCAAGGGTGAGGTCTACCGCTCCATCAACCAGTAGTCCTTGATTGACGCGGCGCATTCGCACATGACCCGTAATCGGACCAACGACCTTCAAGTCTTCGTCAAGCTGGACATTCTCTTCATCAATATCTGCTGTCATGGAAGCCCCCACAGGAGACTTCATGAGTTGCGCCACATTATAGATCATGAAACTGCACATCCTTTCGGCTGGGTACTAAGTGTTGTCGGTAAAATACGTCGTCGCCAATGTGCATGATTCTCCTATTGGTGCCAGTCTATTATAGACAAGCTGGAAGGGAGTGTCAAGGGGAATGTGACAAAACAGATACGAAACATGGTAGCGGCATTGCCGCTACCATGTTTCGTATCTGTTTTGTCAAGGAAATATTGGACCGCCAATTGTATCGTTCGCCAGCGATGCTCGACGTGGCTGGATGCCCGTTGTTGGCTCGGTGTCTACCTCTACATCATACTGCTCTTCCTGGAGCGCATTTTCTACTTGTGGAGGTGGAATGTTGTCCTCTTCGCTCTCCTGCTCCTGGTCTTGCTCGGCGATGCTATCCAGGCCGCGCTCGATGCTCAGAATGGTGCGGCTCACATCGGTCTCGATACTCATGAGGTGTTCACGTAGGTTGTGCAGTGTTTCGGAGACGTAGGCGTCAGCGTCAATTTTCAGAGTTTCTGTGTGTTGCTGCGCCTGTTGTACCAACTCTTGCGCCTGCTGATCGGCGCGTTGCACCATTTCTTTGGAACGTTCTTCGGCGGATCGCAATAGCCCTTCGCGGTTCATGGCTCGTTCGGACTCTGCCCGCGCCCGTGACAAAATGGTTGATGCCTCCGCATTTGCTTGAGCTAGAATGCGCTCTTTTTCCTGTATCACGCGCCGTGCTTGCTTGATTTCATCGGGAATCACGGTCCGCATCTCATCAATGATGCTGAGGATATCGCCCTCTTTGACGAGAATTGAATTGACAAGCGGCATTCTGCGACTGCTTGCAATCAAGTTTTCCAGGTGGTCTAAAAGATAGAGGATATCCATGATTACTTCATCCTATGTTTTTCTTTCAGGGCTTCCAATACCGCTGCTGGCAACATATCAGTAACGTCGCCGCCGAGACGCGCCACTTCCTTGACAAGCGACGAACTCACAAAAAGATGTTCTAGGTTGGTCAGGAGGCACACCGTCTCAATTTCGGGCGTAAGTTTATGGTTCATCATGCCTTGCTGGAACTCAGCCTCGAAATCGTTGGGGGAGCGCAAGCCTTTGACGATAGCCACCCCGCCAACGGAGCGTGCAAAATCAACCGTTAGCCCTGTGTAGGTTTCTACCTGTATATTGTGTAACTCTTCGCTAGCGATCACCTTTTGCCATAGCTCCATACGCTCATTCAGCGAGAAGAGCAGGTTTTTCGCTGGAAAGGCGTAGACCGCAACGATGAGCGTGTCAAACAGGCGTGCCGCTCTGCGTGCTATATCCAAGTGTCCCATTGTGAGCGGGTCGAAAGTCCCTGGATAGACCGCGATACGCTGAGTGCGCTTTTCCTCGGAATTCACGAAAAACCTCCTCTTGGCATGCCGCTGCCTGCCGACTGCTCCTGTCTGAATAGCAGGTTATTTTATATCAATCGAATGTGAGAATTGCCCTCATTAAACCATATTAGCTAGCACTCGGCAATAGAGAATTAGTGTCCAACAAAACGTTGCCAGAAGAGGTGCATTCTCTCGCGTAACGGTACATGTTCGGGTCTACGCAGATAGGGATCGCTCTCCCACAGTTTGTCGGCGAGGGAGCGGGCAAGCTCGACAAGCGGTGTGTCGCTCAGGTTCGCCATTCTCAGTTCGGGTACACCGCTCTGGCGCACACCAAAGAAGTCGCCAGGTCCACGTAACCGCAGGTCTTCCTCGGACAGCTTGAAGCCGTCGTCGGTCTCTTGAAAGACGCCGAGCCGTTCCTGGGCGTTGATGCCAGCATCGGCACTCAGCACATAGCAATAGGATTGATATTTGCCACGTCCCACGCGTCCACGAAACTGGTGTAGTTGCGACAGACCGAAGCGGTCGGCGTCCTCGATCACCATCACCGTCGCGTTGGGAATGTCGATGCCTACCTCAATCACCGACGTTGCCACGAGAATATCCAACTCTTGATCGCGGAATTGACGCATTATTGTGTCCTTATCGACCGCTTTCATCGCTCCATGTAACAAGCCTAAGCGTTTGTACGGAAACACTTCCTTCTTTAATCGTTCGTATTCGCTGGTCGCGGCTTTGGCAGCGATAGTTTCGGAATCCTCAATTAGAGGGCAGATGATAAACGCTTGTCGCCCCTCTTCGACCTCGTGGACGATGGTGGTGTTGGCCTCGGAGCGACGTGCCCCCGTGCGCCAACGCGTGATAATTTTCTGGCGACCCGGCGGCAACTGGTCGATGATGGAGATGTCGAGGTCGCCATAGAGCGTAAGCGCGAGTGTGCGCGGGATCGGCGTCGCCGTCATAACGAGCATATGCGGATGATAGCCTTTTTGTCGCAGAGCGTCGCGCTGCTCGACACCGAAACGGTGCTGCTCGTCGATGATGACCAGTCCCAGCTTAGAGAAGTTGACATCCTCTTGAATCAGCGCGTGTGTGCCGATGGCAACGCTTGCTCTCCCGCTCTCAAGTGCCTCTCGATTCGCTACTCGCTCGCGCTGCTTCTGGCTGCCTGTCAGCAGCACCGTCTGGATACCAAACGGCTCTAACATGACGCTGATACTACGTGCATGCTGTTCTGCCAGGAGTTCCGTCGGTGCCATAATCGCACTCTGATAACCGTTAATTGCTGCCGTGTAAAGTGCAGCGGCTGCGACCGCCGTTTTACCGGCTCCGACATCACCCTGTAGAAGACGGCACATAGGTTGTGTGCGTTCAAGGTCGGAAAGAATTTCGTGTAGCACACGATTTTGTGCCTGAGTGAACTTGAA
>CAXUGH010000209.1:1585-3197 GCA_964250365.1 uncultured Ktedonobacteraceae bacterium | reverse complement strand
CGCAGCACCTTTGCTGATAGTCCCTCTGTCAGCGGATAGGTGGGGACGAGCCGACCCGTGTTGAGCAGGTCGCCCTGATCGGGTAGTTCGTGTGTGCGTACCGAGAACTCCACTTTGTTGCCGAAGCGTTGCTTGATGCCCGTCACCACGAGATACGAGCCTTTGGCGGCGAGCAACTGCTTATAGAGATAGCCTTGATTAAACCAGGAGACACGCAACTTGCCCGTATCGTCCGAAATGGTGGCGATCACCACCTGTCTGCCCCCATTCAGACGCTTGGTCTCGACCTCCCAGATCATGCCCATCGTTGTCGTCACTTCGCCAAAGGGAACGTTGGCGATTCTCTCTAGCTTGCTATAATCCCGATGCTCACGCGGAAAATAAAACAGCAGGTCGCGCACAGTACGAATGCCTAATGTATAAAGGCGTGTTGCCACTGTAGGACCAACGCCAGGAACGGCGGTTACATCAGCGCTCAATAGTGTCATCACTGTATGCCCCTGCGTCATGCCAGCCTCTAAACGGATAGATTGCGAGGTGGAGGCCGTTTGTGATGTTGCTTTTTGTATGGGAGGTGGTTGTGCTACCTTTGGTGGAAGCGGATTTTTCTCAGCAGCTTTTTTCGCCACTAGCGACGCTGAGTGTGTTGAGGCCGGTGCCTGTCGGATTGCTTGAGGCGAGACCTTTGGCGGCTCACTGAGAGCTTTCGTATGAAGCGGCTCCAGCTTATCGGCTCCCAACTCGTTGAGAATGCCCAGTGCCGAGCGAATGCTGGCGGCGCGTTGCATCGGGTCCTGTCTGCGATAACCTGTCAGATACTCCATGAGATCATGAATGGGTGAGATATCGACGCCTGCACTTTTGCAGATGTTACTGGTATCCTCTGCCCAACGCGACGCGAACGCCTCAAGCCCTCCTGGTTTGATGGCCTGATCCTGGTGGTTTGTGCGTTGCTCGAATTGAAGTATCTTCTTCGCGCGTTCGATATTTTCGGTGAGTGCTGGCGGTTTTGACATACGTGCTGCTGTTTCGCTACCTCTGCTTTTATTCAGACTTTCTTCATCATAAAGGTTTGTTGGAACATGTGTCAAGGTTTTGCCTATGGCCTTTTCGGACTACTGCAAAACTGATTGCATGAAAATTTCCGCCTCGGACGTATATATCTATAGCAGCAAGAAAATCCAAATGCCACGCTATTTATGACTTTTTATACATGCTATGAAAAACAATGCAATCATCCAACACGTATCGCAGAGGGTGTTGATGTCTATGGTGGAAGTGGGTTTAACTGAAGGCAAAAAAATATGAAAAAGAAATGAACAGGGGGATCGCGCAATGGCAACAACTGGCGAATTGCGTGCGATTATCGAATTATTGGAACTGGTTGACATCGGAGATGCCGCTAGCTATCTGGGTGAAGAGACATTGGAAAGTAGTACATACGGAGATTGTTCCAAGGAGGAGCAGGACAGCCCTAGTAGTCATACGACAGGTTGTAGCTGTATCTCCTGCCAAATATTGAGATCTTAGATTTTTGAAATTCCTGAGAAGAGAATGCTAAAAGGGGGCAATAGCGAGATGTGTAAGACGCCGAGTGGATATATGGAAAGAG
>CAXUGH010000209.1:0-1575 GCA_964250365.1 uncultured Ktedonobacteraceae bacterium | reverse complement strand
TTAAAACTCCTCATACTCAAAACCATCGGGGCGCTCCCCACTCTTCGCATGCGCCCGTTTGCATTCTCTTCTCAGGAATAACGTGCCTCTAGCAGTACCTTGATACGTTTCTCGACATTGGGCATGCCACAGGTACGAAGTTGGTCAACCACTTGAGACACGTCGTATTCGACACGGCGATGAACCGCCTTCCACTCACCCTTCTTCCACGTTAGAATACCATACGAGGCGCGGTGGTCTTCATCGCGCGGCAAACCGCAACTACCCGCATCGAGCAGCAATAGGCGACGCCAACGACGTTGGTAGGCGATGTGCAGATGTCCAAAGGCAACGGCTCCAACCGTCGAGGGAACAGAAGCTAAGAGACGCTCTAAATCTTTGTCAGGTGCCGTCGGGAAAAGAGCATCCTCATCGTTTAACGGGTTGGCATGAACGACAAGCAGGTCGCTACCATCAAGGTTTTTGACAAAGTTTGATGTCGGGAGATTGGAAAGGTAAGAAACACCAGCCTCGCCAATCTGCTCGCGCGTCCAATCGACAATAGCCCGTTTCTTTGAACCCTGCTTAGGACGTTGCTCCGCCACATCTACGTCTGTATTGCCCTGAATGACTGGACAACGCAACCCCTGTAATGTTTCCAGCACCTCGCGTGGACATGGACCGTTCAGGCAGAGGTCGCCCGCGACAACGAGTGCATCCAGCGATTGTTGATGAGAGAGGTCCTCTAACACCGCCTCCAATGCCACCTGATTTCCGTGAATATCCGAGATAATTGCGATTCGCATACAGTGTGATATCCTGAGAATGTTGCTAGTTTTTGTACAGAAAAGCCACGCACAGTATACCCCAAAAGAAAGAGACAAACCAACATGTTACATCGCATTGGCGTGATTTCAGACACGCACATTCCACGTTTCAAGAGCATACCAGAGGCGGTATGGCACTATTTCGCCGATGTCGAGCGTATTATTCATGCAGGCGACCTATCCATACTACAGGTCATTAACGAACTGGAAACTATCGCGCATGTCGATGCCGTGCAGGGCAACGTCGAGTCGGAAGAGACGATGCTGAAACTGCCCATCAAACGCGAAATCGTCGTTGGCAACTGTCGCATTGGCATCGTGCATATTCTCGGCGACTCCAAAACACATGTACGCGCAGCGCGACAAGAATTTCCTCACGCACGCGTTGTCGTCTTTGGTCACAGCCACATCCCCTACAATCAAGAACACGACGGACAATTGCTCTTCAATCCTGGTAGTGCCAATGATCGGCGAAAGCAGCCCAAGTGTAGTATCGGTATGCTCACGATTGATGATGAGAAGAATAGTGTGCAGGGAGAGATTATATTTTTATAAAGGAGTTACCAGATGGATAGCGATAAGCAAATCGTACAATACCTTGAGGAGTTAGCATTAGAAGGTGTGCCTATTCAAACATTTAAGCAATCCTTCGAGGAAATACTTACGGGTGAAGACCCGTGGATACCTTTGGGCAACTTTATGCATCAATTCTTTGGCTACTACAAACACCTTCATTCTGAACTGATTTGTGAACCCATAGAATTGCCAG
>CAXUGH010000208.1:2057-9359 GCA_964250365.1 uncultured Ktedonobacteraceae bacterium | reverse complement strand
AACCGGCCCTTACTACTAACAGTTAATCCAACCCATCAAACCTTTTTAGAGACAAAAAATGTGTGTACACAAATTTCACAACAAACTTTGTTAATTTGGTGAACACACATCTCGTAAATTGATAGAAGGAGACAGAGTATGCGTCACATGCTGCGTCGCATTTCATTTTACGTATTTGCCGTCTGGATAGCCGTCACGCTGGACTTCTTTATTCCACGTCTAGCTCCTGGCGACCCCGTTGCGGCAATCGTTGGCAAGATGTCCACTAAAGGCTACGTGACACCCGCGATGAAGCAGACGCTTTCGGCAATGTTCGGCCTGGATTCGCATGATCCTTTGTGGGTGCAATATTTCAAATATCTCGGCAATTTGCTTCACGGCAATTTAGGAAACTCAATTCAGTATTTTCCCACGCCCGTTCTCTCAATTATTGGGCAAGATATCGGTTGGTCGGTGATGCTTGGTGGAGTTGCCGTTGTACTCAGCTTTGCTCTTGGTTGTCTACTTGGCATACTTGTGGCATGGAAGCGCGGCACATTGCTTGATACAATGCTTTCGCCCGTAATGAACTTTTTATCGGCTATCCCCTATTTCTGGCTGGCACTGATTTCGCTCTATATCTTCTCTTATCTCCTAAGCTGGTTTCCTTTGTCGGGTGGCTATGATGCCGCAAACGTTGATCCAGGGTTCACGTTTGATTATATCAGCAGTGTCGTTCAGCATGCCTTTCTCCCTGCCTTGACGCTGATTATCTCTTCGCTAGCAGGTTGGATGCTGACCATGCGTAACTCGATGATCACAACACTATCCGAGGATTACGTCTTGATGGCGAGGGCGAAGGGACTCCCACAGGGACGCATTATGTTCTGGTACGCGGCACGTAACGCAATACTGCCAAATATCACTGGCTTTGCCATCGCAATTGGCGCGATTGTTGGTGGGCAGTTGCTCACCGAGATGGTGTTTTCCTATCCAGGCATTGGGTACGCCCTTTTACAAGCAGTCAACCAGCAAGATTATGCGATGGTGCAGAGCATTTTCCTCATTATTACGCTCGCCGTGCTAGGTGCGAACTTCCTGGCGGACGTGCTATATGTCTTTCTCGATCCGCGTGTACGTGTAGAAAGGAACGGCTAAATCATGCAAGAAGGACCACGAACTCTGACCGTTACACCTATCGCCATTGCTCCCAACGAACCATTCTCGGCACGAGTGATGGACGTGCTACGCGCCGCATGGAAATCTATGACGGTTAATCGCAAGATGGCGACGGGTAGCGCGATTCTCGGTTTCTTTATTCTCGTTGGCCTGATTGGACCATTCTTCATGACGATCAACCCGAACGCTACCTCACACCTATTTCTTGCTCCACCATCTCCCGCGCATCTATTAGGGACAACGGTCGTGGGCGAAGATATTTTCAGTCAACTAGTGTATGGTACACGAACCAGCGTATTCTGGGGACTTGCTACGGGCGTACTCGTTACCATTTTCTCAATTGTGGTTGGTCTGATAAGCGGCTACTTCGGGGGCATCGTCGATGACCTGCTCACGCTCTTCACCAACGTCTCGCTTGTGCTACCCGCGCTCCCACTGGCAATTGTACTCGCGGCGTACTTCCCGCGCGGTCCATTGACGATTTCGCTGGTCATTGTCTTCACGAACTGGGCATGGCAGGCGCGTGTGCTACGCTCGCAAACGATGTCAATGCGAAGCCGTGAGTTCGTGGCAGCGGCGCGTGCAGGCGGCGAATATACATGGCGTATCATCTTCTTCGAGATTTTCCCTAACGAAATTGGTCTCGTCGTAGCTGGCTTTGTCAGCACCACGATTTACGTCGTCCTCACATGGGCTGCGCTAGAGTTTCTCGGTCTCGGCGACGGCACCATTCCTAGCTGGGGTAGCATTCTCTACTGGGCACAGCAAGCGGGCGCGTTGGGCGGCGGCCTCTGGTGGTGGTTCGTCCCCCCTGGTGCCTGTATCGCTATACTCGGTGCTGGCCTCTCGCTTATCAACTTTGGTATCGACGAGATCGCTGATCCACGTCTTCGTATAGAACGTCCTGGAAAAGTGGCAAAAGCAAAGAGCTAAAAAGAATGTGGCAAGCAATTCGCTTGCCACATTCTTTTTAGCTCTTTGCTTACCTTACTCTCCCTGCATATCTCCTAAGCAATTGCTCGCTGCGCTCGATGCCACCTGGAACGTTGTACGAGACAAAAACGGGTGGCTCAATGCCGCGTTCGAGAAGACGTTGAATGGTTTCGGCGGTCAGCATTTGCGCGATTAGCACGGAGGCAAGTGAAGAGACCGAACAGGCTTTTCCTCCATCTGGCAAGTCGAGCATAGCGTCGCCGAAGGGTCCGCAGTTGTCGATTACGATATCAGCAAGTTCGTAAAGCTTTTTGCCGGAGGGATGACGCGATGTGGCTTGTTGCGTGTGAGCAAGTGCTGTTATTGCGATTAGTGAGTGCCCATGCGCCTTCACATGTTGCGCGACCTCGACGATAGCAGCGTTGGTTCCAGAGTTAGAGGCTATAAGAAATACATCCTGTGGCTGAATGTTGTAGCACGATAGTATTGCTTTTCCTGCCTCAAGGTCACGCTCTATGTCTGGTCGCTTCACACGTTCCAGAGGCCAGTTCGCGTAGAGCGCGAGGTCTTCTAGGTCGATTTTGTTGACGGGCACCAAGCCACCAGCACGCCCTGATAGCTCCATTGCAATAGCACGCGAATGTCCCGTCCCATAGGCTTGAATGACGCCATCTCTCTCAATACTATCCGCACACAGCGTAGCGGCGCGTCGAATCGTTTCAACCTGTGTGGAACGAATACGCTCAAGCACTTGAGACGCCTCTTGCCAGTAAAGTTCCAAGCTAATTGTTGAATTGTCGGACATGGCAATGCCTCCTTTATCTATTGGTGCAACAGGGAGACCGCAAGGGTCTCCCCTACACGTAGGGATGATGGAAATGTAGGGGAGCCCCATGCGGTCTCCCTGTCGCCATTACATGGTTCGCGTGATTTTCGATAGGCTACGTGGTGAATCGGGATTCAGTCCCTTTTGTAACGCTAGATGTTGGGCGAAGAGTTGACCCACGACAATATATGCGAATGGCGCAAGCAGTTCGGCAACATGTGTAACTACTTCTTTTGACATGTCTTTGCCCTGGCTTGTTTTCTGTACAACTACGCTTGTAAGAGCTGGCAATGATAGTTGTATTGGCATAGTTGCGAGTGCTAGCGTCTGTTCATCTTCCGCAACTACGAGCGTATCCGCATCACGCTCTCGTAGCCATTGTAGCAGTGCGAGTGAGTCGGGGCTTGTACGTCCTGGCGGGGCAAAAACGATAATGGGCAGACTGCGTTCTACGAGTGCCGCAGGTCCATGTCGAAAATCGGCGGTAGAGAATGGTGTTGCGATGACATAACACGTCTCCTCTAGCTTGAGAGCCGTTTCGCGTGCAGTGCTGTACTGAAACACGCGCCCCAAGACCACACAGTCACGAGCATAGACATAGCGTGCTGCTACCTCTGCTATTCGCGCCTCGCTTGTTAGAGCGGCGGTAACGAGGTCTGGAACGGCTTCAAGGCTTCTCTGCAAAGCCTCCCCACCTTCCATAAACGCGGACAGCATAGCTAACGCAAGGCATGTTGTAGTATAGGTTTTAGTGGCGGCGACGCTACGTTCGGGGCCAGCGTGACAGAGCAGTGTATATTCGGCTGTGGCGTCTAACAGAGATTTTTCATGATTGGTTACGCCAACCGTAAGCGCACCCGCTGCACGCGCCTGAGCGACTACTTCTACGATATCAGGCGACTCGCCTGATTGCGAAATGCCGATGACCAGCGTTTGCTCCACATGTAGCGTTGCATTGTAGAGCGTGTAGAGCGAAGGAGTGGCGAGGGCAACCGGAATGCCGTTCAAATATTGAAATAAATACTGCACATATAAAGCGGCATGATCGGACGTGCCACGAGCAGCGAGCAACACCATTTTCACATCGCGCCTTTTCGCCTCAGCCGCAACCTTATGGGCGATATCTCTTGTGTTATTCAGTGTCCGTCTCAGCTCCAAAGGTTGCTCATGTATCTCTTGCAACATAAGCGTCTGTTGAGCAGTTTCTGTCACGGGTCGTCTCCTCCAAATAATTCTACATCGTTATTGGTACTGTATACCGCTCTTCACGAGTTTGTCAATATGTCTATACCACTAGACCAACAGAATTTTTTACATAGCTATTTCATGCACTAACTCATACAAGCAAGGACAGGCTGTTCTTAGCATACGAACAGCCTGTCCTTGCTTGTATTATGAAACTACCGGCTATATTTGGACCATGCCTCGTTACTGAAGTAGTAATCGCCGTCGAGATCCGCCAGGAAACCAAGTTGTACAGGATGCCACCCCAACCACTGTTGAGTCAGCGTACTCGATGCTGGGCTGTCCTGCGAGAAGAAGTTTCCGAGGAAGCCGAAATGTTCGCCTGCTTTCTCGACAGGTACAGAAACGACTGAAACGCCCAGGCGACGACCAATGACGCCTGCGATGTCACGCACCTGCACCCCTTCATCGGCGACCGCATGCAGCACTGTACCTGCTTTTGCGCTTTCCATCGCTAGACGGTACAGATGTGCCGCGTCGAGCCGATGCACGGAGGGCCAGTGATTCGATCCGTCACCCGGATACGCTGACATGCCCTTCTTGCGAGCAATGTTGATGAGAGTCGGGACAAAACCGTGGTCGCCCTCGCCATGAACCGACGGTGGATTTCGCACGACTGATGAGCGCACGCCACGCCCAGCCAGCGCAATCGCCGCGTTCTCCGATGCAAGCCGAGGTGCGGTCGATCCGGCAGGGGCTACGTCCTCCTCCGTCCCAATACGCCCCGACGGGAGCAAGGAGGAGAGCGGCAATATTGCCGAGGTGATTACCAATGGCTTGCCAGAGCCTTCAAGCACTGCTCCGATCTCCTCGATGACGCGCAGATCCGTTTGAGCGGCCTTCGCAAAATCGGGAGAATCGTGAATGAAGGCGGTATGAATCACGCCATCGGATGCAGCCGCTCCGCTACGCAGACTGTCAAGATCATCGAGCGCACCACGATGCACCTCTGCGCCAGCAGAGGCGAGTGACGCAGCACCTGCATCTGAGCGAGTCAGGCCGAGGACCTGGTTCCCGGCAGTTAAAAGCTCACGGACGACGGCGGAGCCGATATAACCGGTCGCGCCAGTAACGAAAACTCTCATAGGAAATTCCTCCAGTAATTAGATGTAGGGTTGGGGTGTGTGGTCGCACACTATGCTTGCGCCAGTCCGATCAGCAGTGAAGCCAACATCTTTCCCGACGACAGGCGTTTCTTGTATGAATATGCATTGATAGCATGTCTTTGTCTTTAACCGTTGTGTTCGACCTATTGGAAGTGTATACTGAAAGGAATACTAGAACAAGAGAAGTACTTATCATAGGTGTAAAACCCCTACGTTCCCGCAAAGAATGGCGAACACAAGAGGGAGAGGAAACTATGGGAAGTGAGCAAGAGTCCCAACGCTTGCGAGAACTCGGAGATTTTCTGCGTACCAGGAGGGATCGGCTGGCACCTTCAGACGTGGGACTGACGCGAGGAAGCAGACGACGAACACCAGGACTTAGACGCGCAGAAGTGGCCCAATTGGCAGGCATCAGTGTGGACTGGTACACTTGGTTGGAGCAGGGACGCCCGATTACCGTTTCGACGCAGCTCTTAGAAAGCCTTGTGCAGTCCTTACACTTGAATGCCAATGAGCGAGAACATCTCTTCTTCTTAGCCCACCAACAACCCCCTCCAGAAAGGAACCTGGAGCCTGAAACCGTAAGTCCAACGTTACAACACTTCCTCGATCATCAGGGTCTCAGTCCAGCATTTGCCTTAGGACGACGATGGGATGTGGTGGCCTGGAACGACGCCGCCTGTGTCGTCTTTGGCGATTTTGGGCAGATGACCAGCTTTGAACGTAATTCCGTCTGGCGACTCTTCACCTCACCAACCCAGCGGCAAATGCTGGTCGATTGGGAAGGACATGCGCGACGGCTCTTAGCCAAATTCCGCGCTAGTTGTGGGCGGTATCCTGGTGATCCCCGCTTGACCGAGTTGATCCAGGATCTGATGCTTCGCAGCCCAGAATTTCGAGCTTGGTGGCCCAATCATGAGGTGCTTGGTGCAGAAGAAGGGCAAAAAACGTTCAATCATCCACAAGTAGGCTACCTGATGTTTGAGCATCTCACCTTTCAGATGTTTGACGCGCCAGACCTCAAAGTGAGTGTGTATACTCCCTTGAAGGAAGCAGATACATCGGCGAAACTCTCCCGACTCCTCTCGGAGAGAGCGAGCGTCTCAAGTGGGTTCTGAGCAACCTTACACATGCTACGATATCCTTGATTAGCCATCCTATGTGAGTTGACCACAGAACTTGCCACGAAACCCCGCGCTTTGAGCAGGTGCCCTAACCGTCACAAGAAGAGTGACAGACTACTATGAAAGATTGTTGCATGTGGGTTCATGACTTACCTCGCTTATAAAACATTGGTAGCAGAGTCGCCCCTAAAATAATCGCCCCGCCAAGCAGGGTTGTAGGCGTGGGAATATCATGTAGCAATAACACGCCGAAGAGAATACCCCATACAGGTTCAATGCTGGCGAGTAAGCTGGCGGATTGAGCAGTGATGGAGCGCATACTGGCGATAAAAAGCGTATGTGCTAGCGCGGTACAGACAACACCTAGAATAAGCAAAATAACGAGTTCGTGTGCTGTCCACAACGCCCCTGTTGGAATGAAAAAGAGGAATGGGAGCAGTACAAGCGCGGCTATGCTCTCTTGATAGAGGCTGATGGTAAGGCTGGGATAACTGCGACTCAGCCCTCGATTGGCGACAGAAAGCAGGGCAAATGTTGCACCTGCCAATAGCCCCCATAGCACGCCAAGCGTCGTTGAATTATGAAGCGTAAACGATGGCACCAGAAGGTAAATTCCTGGCAGAATGAGCAAGGCCGCAACGATTTGAATACGACTAGGAGGCTGTTTGAGTAGCACTGGCTCAAGAGCAGCGGTAAATAGTGGAAAGCTTGAAAATGAGAGCAGTCCAATCGCCACATTCGAGACATTGATCGATTGAAAGAAAGCCGTCCAATGCAAAGCAAGTAATGCTCCTTGTCCTACAAGTAGCAAAGCGTCTCGTCTTCGTTTTGGTCGTAAGGGGATGTGTTGTACAAAGCAGACAGCCAGGAGAAATATTCCTGCGAATATGACACGTCCAAACACGATAAG
>CAXUGH010000208.1:0-1957 GCA_964250365.1 uncultured Ktedonobacteraceae bacterium | reverse complement strand
AGTCCACGTCCACACCTGATTATTCATTCCTCTCACGTATTGAGAAACAAGCCCTTTGCAAGAAAGGAACCAATCGATGTCGAAAATCACGCGCCGTACCATGTTATGGACAACCTCTGCAGGTGTTGCGGCCCTGAGTGGTGTCGCAGCTCTTATCGGCGTAAACCAGGGTAAGAAGGCAGATGCCGCCGCGACTACAGCTACAGGGGCAACAGCAACTGGCGCACTCACCGTCCATATTAGAAGTGTACGTAATGGAAGAGTTAGTATAATGATGGGAGAGCGAGAAGTTGTTGTCAACAATCCCGCTCTGGTACGCGAACTCCTGAAGTCAGTGCAATAGCTACATTTCATCATCTTGGAAACGAGATGTACAAACTTTTTGCGAGGTACAGTTCATGTCATCACACCGTGAAGCGCCCGAAATCGCTAAAGACCCGGTAGCTGATAATACCGATACATACGCGTTTGTCAGCCCGGACAAGCCAGATACCGTTACCCTCATCACCAATTATGTCCCGTTCGAGAGTCCCGATGGCGGCCCAAACTTCTTCGAGTTTGGTGAGGATGTCCTCTACCAAATCCATATCGACAATGATGGCGATGCGGACTACGATATCACCTATCAGTTCCGTTTCTACACCAAAACTCGTAATCCAAACACCTTCCTCTACAACACAGGTCAGATTAAAACTATTGATAGTCCAAACTGGAACAGACCACAGTTCTATAGTGTGACCAGAGTTGACAGACATGGCAGCAAAGTGCTAGCACAAGACCTTGCTTGCCCACCATGCAACATCGGTCCCCGTTCTACGCCAAACTATGCATCGCTAGCTGCTGCCGCCGTTTACACACTACCAAGTGGTGAGACAGTATTTGCAGGTCAACGTGCTGAGGGCTTCTATGCGGACCTGGGATCGATCTTCGATCTGCTCGACCTGCGCCCATTCCAGAATCTTCACCTCATTCCCTCGCCAGCAGCACCTGGAGTGAATGGCCTCAACAAACTCAACATACACACAATCGCAATTCAAGTTCCTAAGAAGTCGCTGACCTCCAATGGCGCAAATCCAACGGACCCGAAAGCAGCAAGTTCGGTTATCGGCGTCTGGGGTTCGGCTAGCCGCCGCAAGGTGCGCGTATTCGACGAATACGAGACTGAGGAGAATGGTCCCTGGGTTCAGGTTTCACGCCTCGGCAACCCTCTCTTCAACGAGGTCATCGTACCACTGGGTAAGAAGAACTATTGGAATAGACAATCGCCCTACGAAGACTCGCAGTTCGCAAAGTACGTCGCCAATCCAGAACTTGCGGGACTCATTCCGGTTCTCTATCCAGGTGTGTTCCCCAATCTTGCGGCTCTCGATGCGTCAAAAGCAGTGCGTGCCGACCTCGAAGCGATCCTGCTTACAGGCTTGCCTTCGGGTATTATTCCTGGTTTCCAGAACTACACTGGCAAGGTGCAGGCCGACCAGTTGCGCTTGAATATGGCGATTGCTCCTGCCGCCAATCCAAACATCAACGGTATCCTGGGTGGCGACCTTGCAGGCTTCCCCAATGGGCGTCGCGTCATGGATGATGTGGTGACAATCGAGCTACGTGCGGTTGCAGGCGTCACGTATCCATTGATCGATCCCAAGTTTACACCCGATGCTGCTGCCAGTGTCGTTACCGATGGCGTGACACCGGCGAATGTCTCGGCTTCGTACCTGTCGAACTTCCCCTACCTCGGTGTACCATACGACGGCTTCGACAATCCATCATAAAGCGTGTAGGGGCATTTATTCATAACGCCCTCGTCCCCTAATATCCCATGTGAGCGAACGTTGAGGGACAGACTCAATAGACGGAAAACGTGGTTGTTGAGGACGAGGGCGTTATGAATAAAAGCTACAGAGAGAGGAGCAGACAGCATGGTCGAGCAGTATGTTGAGCGTATCCATAACGACATTGT
>CAXUGH010000207.1:0-9440 GCA_964250365.1 uncultured Ktedonobacteraceae bacterium | reverse complement strand
AAAAGTATCGCCGCGTGGCTATTGCTATGGAGTGGTTGATGCATTACAAATCGCACGTCAGGCGGCAAAGGACACGACATTGCCGCGTCCTCTTTATATCATCGGGCAAATCATTCATAACCGCCACGCGATTAACGAACTCACTAACATGGGCGTTATCACTCTCGATGGACCGGACCGCGTCAGTATCTTAGAGCAGGTGCAAGAGGGAACCGTTATCTTCACCGCACATGGTGTTTCACCACAGGTTAAACAACGGGCACAGGAGCGCGGCCTACACTGCATTGACGCCACCTGTCCCGATGTTACCGTCACGCACGATCTAGTGAAAAAGCTGGTCGCGCAAGGATACTACATTCTCTACATTGGCAAGAAAGGCCATCCAGAGCCAGAGGGCGTCATGGGCGAGGTTCCTGGACATATCAGCTTGATTGAGACGGAGGAAGATGTAGACGCCCTTTCACTTACTCCCGAACAGACACAAAAACTTGCCGTCTCCACACAAACGACGCTCTCACAGTGGGACACTCGACGCGTCATTCAATACATTAAGACGCGCTATCCGCACGCCGAGGTGCATGTCGATATCTGCGCCGCCACGCAGACGCGCCAGGAGGCGGTCGCGGAACAGGCGAAGGGAGCCGACCTGACCGTTGTCGTCGGCGATCCCAAAAGCAACAACACCAATCGTCTTGTGCAGGTCTCTGAGGAGCTAGCACATGTTCCCGCCATTCGCATTGAAGATTTATCACAACTCGACCGCACACTACTCAAGGGCAAGAAGCGCGTCGCGGTCACAGCAGGAGCTTCAACGCCAAGTCAACTCACACGCGAGGTGATTCGCTACCTGGAACAATACTCACCTGACTAAAAGTAACCGGGACATGAATGAATATATGAAAACTATAAGACAAGTACTAGAAGATGCCTCCGACACACAACGTGCCTCGATTTATCGCCTCTGGAATGCTACGGAAGAAGGCAAAAGTAAGCAACCATCAAACTCTCTCAGCAAAAGAATGAGCAATCCCATTGTGGCACGCTTCGTATGGGAAGCCCTTTCGGAGGATGAGCGACAGATACTTAATCGTGTCTTGCCCCACACAACGCGTAATGGTATTACTCAGGACACCTCGTTGATAAAGAAGACGCAGATCGATCCCGAACGCTTTACTGCCGCAGTTAAGTCGCTCTCTGAAAAAGGGCTACTTGAGGCACGCGAGGAACCGGCACGACGCAATATATACGTCACCACAAAGTCGAAGAAACCTACGAAGAGCGAAACGGTAACGGTACTTGCCGCCATCAGCGATATTGCTGAACTGCTTTACAATACCAGCCGTGAATACTTTACGCCATCAGGCGACCATTCACGCTGGGACCTGGACAGGCTTCTCACCACGCTTCCCTATGGTGACTTGAATAAGGTGCTATCACATTACGGAATTTCGCATAAGTCTTCGCTCTATTACAACGAGGGTTCCGATCCAATGTTTGTCTCGGATAAACTGATCGACATGGATGAGCCGCTCAACTCTCTCCCGGATTTAGAGGCAACCTCACGTAAGCTTTTCGTGTGGTTGCGCGAACGCGGAGGCAAGGAGTCTATGGCTTCGGCTCGCGCCTTCCTTAAAGCAGAGAGCGATGAGATGCTATTACAGGCCGTGAAGACGCTCACACAACATGCACTAGTCTTCGATGGCTTCGCAAAAAAGGAACACGTCCTCTTTGTACCATCGGACTGGTATAGCAATATGGTTTCGCTTGGTTCAGCCGCAACGTTGAAAAAAGAGGGAGACAAGGTCACTGAGTTTGAGGGAACGCCCGCTACAGTAGTATCCAGCGAACATACTACAATTTATGACCTCGCCATGCTCATCAACGCGCTGTATCAGCAAACTGTCGAGCCGACGCAAGCGGGTCGTGTGCCAAAGCGTATTGCCACCAAGATTCGCACGACGCTGCGTGGTAAGTCGCGCCTGGATTACAACGGCGAAGATGACTATATCGAGATGCTGCTGGAAGTTCTTGAATACTACGGTATTACTCAACTCACTAACCCCAATTTTCAAGATATGAAACCAGCTTACGAGATAAAGCCAGCTATAGAGCAATGGGCAAAAAATTCCTTGCTTGAGCAAACGGCTTCCCTGTTGGCATACTGGCTTGAGAATTTCAAATGGGTTGATGTCTATGGCGTCAACTACAGAGCCTCGAACGTGTATTCCTGGGATGCGGCAGGCGGGCGTAAGGCACTGCTCAAACATCTGAACAACTGCACGCCTGGACACTGGTATACCGTTGATTCGTTGTTACAAGAAATATGGAGGGATGATGCCTTCGCCTATCGTCCCACGCCAACCTACGCCCGCACAAAACAGCAAAAAGACTACGACGCGCATGTCAAATGGGAGCGTTGCGAGGGTGAAGTCTATCGCGGCATTCTGTCTTCGACCTTCTCTGAATTCGGCCTTGTGGATGTTGGTTATGCCGATGAGAACGCCCCTGGAACAGATAAGCCGCGCAATCCCGACTACTTTATGCTGACTCAACTTGGTGGCAGAATTCTGGAATTGACGCGTACACAGGGCAAAGGCTATGTCGCGGAAGAGCAGGACGCACCATCTCGTGGCCTTGTGGTACAGCCAAACTTTGAGGTGCTACTGCTTCAACCGAACATATCCACGCTCTACGCTCTGCTGCCATTCACACAAGCTAAGCAGCTCGGTCTGGTCAGCAGTTTCACGCTCACGAAAGCATCGGTCACGCGCGGCTTGAATAGTGGTCTGAACATAGAGCAGATTCTTCAGACTCTGCAAGAGCGCAGTCAGAACGAGATTCCACAAAACGTCGAGTACACGTTACGTGATTGGACTCGGACATACAAGAGCGTCAAACTTTCGCAGGTCCTGCTGTTCGAGGTCTCAAGCGAGGACGCTGGCAAAATCCTTTCGGTTATTCCAGCACTGGAAAAGATGGGCGTGCGGCAACTTGCACCTTGCATCTTCACGGTGAGTGGCGATGTCGATATCCAGGCGTTACGTAAAGAGCTAGAGAAAGCTAGCGTTTTCGTACACATCAGCGGCGACATTCTCACCCGACCAAAACATTTCTACGACTCGTTCTTTATTCCTACTTACGGCAGGTACTAACCAGTTGCAGAGCCTGTTCCTGTGCATCTAAGCGTGTTAATGTGACGATCTGCTGAAAGATGGTATGGCGCAGCAGGCTACAGCGGAAAGTGTACTCCTGCGTTGGCTGCTCTGTGCATTCGTGAGACTGTTCGAGTTTGCGAAGCTTCAACACGAAAAAGGCTAAGCGCAACAACTCAAAGCGACGTATCTGCTCTACCGTCTCCAACTCGCTACGCGTAGGGAACGTCTCAATCGACACAATCTCATCTCCAGCTAGCTGATTTGCACCAAACATCATCGTTTTTTCTCCTATTGAATGCCTATTATATCGGTGATTTCACATACACAAATTGCTTACAGGAGAAAGTATAGCTGGCGCAAGAGTATTCGCAGTTGAGAACGTGTATGATTTCGGTTGAGAAACAAACAGAGGTTGTTGCTGTTTAGCAACAACAATTATCCGCACCCTTTGTGTCAAAAGGTGCGGATAATTGTTGTTATCGTGGCCCTAATAATGTATGGCGAATCAGAGTGAGATGCGTGAGTGGACCGAGGCCACCAGGGACAGGTGTGAGGAAAGAGGCAACTTCGCGCACAGTTGCAAAATCGACATCGCCCACTACTCTACCATTCACAGAGTTGATGCCAGCATCCAACACAACTGCCCCCGGTTTCACCATGTCTGCCGTAATCAGTGCTGGACGCCCCACGCTGACCACCAGAATATCAGCGGTGCGTGTAATCTCAGCAAGATTTTGGGTGTACGAGTGGCAGATGGTTACGGTTGCATCGTTACGCATCAAAACAAGAGCGATTGGCTTGCCTCCGACATTGCTACGCCCCACGATGACTGCATTCTTGCCAGCAATGGGAATATCGGCGTCGCGTAGCACAGCTTGCACAACGTCCGCAGTCGAGGGGATAAAGTTGGGAAATCCAAGGAGCAGATTGCCTGCGTTGCTTGCGCCAAGACCGTCCACATCCTTCTCAGCACGCAAACCATCGGTCACGATGCGTTGCCGAATGTGCGAAGGCAAGGGAAGCAACAAGACAACGCCATCGGTGGTCGGGTCGGCATTCAACATATCGACCTCTGTACGCAACTCCTCTTCGGTCATCTCGAACGGATATGCTAGCGTCGCGCAACTCAAGCCAATCGTGCGACAGGCACGCACTAGTTGACGACTGTAGACCTCGGCGGCGGAATCGTGTCCCACGATAATTTGTGTCAGACGAGCCGAGCGTTGATGATGTGTCCGAAACTGAGCGGCCTCGCCCCGCAACACCTCGGTTAAACGTGTTCCTAAAGAACGACTATCGTAAATAATTGCAGACATAGTTATCACATTCATTTGTTTATTTTTCGTAAATTCTACCACATGCGGCGTACACTTGGGGGATGAAGGTAGCAAAGAGCAGCAAAATAAGCTACAATGCCTCGGAGATAAACGTTGCGACATGTAGTAGGGGTCTAATTTATTACACCCTGTAGAGTTCGGCATTCAACGTTCGTTGATAGCCCTTTTGTACTATGCACACAAGATAGCGAGGATTTTATGGCAAGTGACAGTTCATTCGATATAGTATCACAGTTCGATGAGCAAGAGTTAGTCAACGCTCTCGACCAGACGAGACGCGAAGTGCAAACGCGCTTCGACCTGAAAGACACGAAGACAGATATCGCACACGATAAAGACAGCATCACGATTCTTACTGAGAGTTCGCTAACGCTGAAAAACGTGCGCGACATTCTTGAGTCGAAGGCGGTACGGCGCAACCTATCGCTCAAGATTTTCAAACAGGGCAAGGAAGAGAACGCGGCGGGCAACAAAGTCCGTCAGGTAATCGAGTTGCAACAGGGCCTTACTACGGAGCAAGCGAAAGAGCTAAGCAAGCTCATACGCGAGAACTTTCCAAAGGTAAAGCCGCAGGTACAGGGCGATGCGGTCCGGGTAAGTGCGAAGAGCCGTGATGAACTGCAAGCAGTTATTACGCTCCTCAAGCAAAAGGATTATCCGGTCGCCCTACAATTTATCAACTATCGTGGGTAATACGTTTTGCGAGAGTTCATATTTGCTCTGACCCAGGTTAAAGCAAATGTGAACTCTCGCAAAACAAGCCATCGAGGTACTTTAGTACCAAATAAGTGTTCTATTTCAAGAATTGTAGTACCCTACCTATACAAGAGAATATATTCTTCTCATGGGCGAACGGCAAGCCAACGGGTTCATGAGATGCCACGAACTGAGAAAGTGACGACTTCATGCCAGGGAATCAGCAAGTCTTTAGTACCGCGCTCAATGCAGCCGAACGTTTCCGTTGGGATAGCCAATGGAAGGAGGCAGCACAGGAGTATCAACGAGCACTGGCAGAGTTTCCCGAAGACGCAACGGCTCGTGGTGGACTTGGCTTCTGCTATATGCAGACAAAGCAGTGGCAAGCGGCACTTAACGAATACGAATACATTCTCAAGCGAGACGCGAGCAATGTGATAGCGTTGAGCAAAACGGCGGAACTGTACGGCATCCTGGGCAGACGAAACGATGCGTACCGGGCGTATCTTCTGCTGGCAGACCTCTATTCACAGGCGGGACAAGGGGCAAGGGCAGAGGCAGCATGGCAGAAATCGGTGCAACTGGCTCCTGGCAACCCGGAACCACATGAGCGACTCGCCGCCTACTATTTTGAGAAAAAAGATATCGCGCTCATGATTCAAGAGCGTCTAGCGGCGGCGCAGGGCTATCTTGTCCGCAACGAACGTGGACTGGCACGTTTGCAATGTGAAGAGGCGTTGCGTGCCGATGCTGGTAACATAGAAGCACAACAACTATTTGCACAAATTATGGGTACACAAGGCTCTCCCTCTATGGCAGGAGTAGACTTGCAAGCCTCAACATATAGAGAACAATCGGCTACATCCGGTCCATTAGCATTCAACGAGAGCGCGAGCCAGTCGCAGGCTGACTCCGCTACAACGGGAAATATTAGCGGAGGGAACACTGGTAATATGGGTAACGCAGGCAATTATGGTGGCGCAAACTATGCGGGGTCTCCACCAGTAATGAATGGAGGCAACGGTTCTATGGGAGGACAAAATTCGGCTCCCAACGCTCGTAAGCGCATTCCAGCCAATCAAGTTACAGGCGTTTTGAAGCAGGCGCAAACCTTTCAAGCTCAGGGACGTTTTAATGATGCTATCGACCTGTGCGAGCAGATTATCGAGAGTGGCATCGACCGTCCCGATGCACGGTACTTCCTCGGCTGGCTCTATCAAGAACAACAGCGCTGGGACGATGCGATTCGTCAGTTCCAACTCCTGTTGAACGATCCCGACTACGCGCTCTCCTGCTATTATGCGCTGGGCCAATGCTACCGCGCACGCGGCGACCTTCGTACAGCCGCAGTTCACTTCGACGAGGCGGTAGATCGCGTCAACCTGGATGCCCTGACGGTTGAAGAGTCGGACCAACTGGTGCAGTTGTGTCAAGAAGCCGCCGATGCACACCGCATGCTTGGTGAGCAAGAACAGGCGTTGACGGTCTATAACGCCTTACTCGGCTTTCTGCGTAGTCGCGGTTGGAGCGACAAGGTTGCTCAGGTAGAGTTCATGTTGCAGCAGATGCAAGACGCACCCGCAGTATCTCCACAATCGCAGCCACCTTCACCTCAAAACAACATGGGAGGCTTCGATGGGCTAGACCAGAGGCCGCAAACGTCGCTCTCGGAGGCCGCTACGATGGCCTTCAATGTGAATGGAAATGCAAACGGCAACAGCAGCAATGGACATGCGCCAAACATGGCTCCAACAAACTCAGCACCAATACAACCAACACCGCCGCCCGCACCACCAACTCAGATGGTTCCAGTTTCTAATCCTACTAGCTCTGTTGGTGAACTTCCCGATTGGCTAACGGGCATTCTTAGCGAGGCCGACAAAGCACAGATGGGGCAGCCACAAAATGTACAATCGGCAAAACCATCGGTGACTGATTTGCCAACAATGGAACATGCTGCTCCATCATCACCTGCCAATAGTGCAGCGGCTAAACCTCCTGTTGAACCAGCAGCACCAGCAGAACAACCGATTGACGCGCCATCGTGGTTGACCGAGGATATTCAGCCAGCCGCAAACACAAGTGGCTCTCTGCAATCAGAGCAAGTTGTGCAGGGAAATCGTACAAAGAGCGCACCTCTTCCAGCATCAGCTATGGAAGAGCCGCTACAGCCACGCGTTGTTCCCGCTCCTGCACCAGAGCCGATGCAGCAACTAACATTTGATGTTGCAGCTCCAGAACCTGTACAACAACAGTATAGAGGTGCGGAAGACCTGCTTAGCCAGATGGCGGGGACAGGGACGGACGCCGAACTCAAGCATGTCGCGGAAACTGTGTTGACCAGCACGGCGGCGTTGCCAGAAAGCATTCGCATGCAAGTTGTGCGCTCAATGCAAGACATTCAGCAGTACATCAATCATGGCTTGCTGAACTCCGCAACGGAAGAATGCTTAAAGGTCATCGACATGGCACCGCAGTACCTTGATGTCCATCAAGTACTGTGTGAGATTTATGTACGTCAAGGCAAAATCGAACAGGCGGTTACGAAGTACGCTATTCTCGTCGATACCTATATCATCAATGGTCGTACCGAGGATGCCATTGCGACGTATCGACGCATTCTGCAATTAGAGCCAAACAACCTGACGTATCGCATGCGCTTGATTAATCTGCTCACAGCGCACGGCAACAAAGAAGACCTTCTGCGCGAACGCACAATGGCGGCAGAGTCCTACCTACGTCTTGGGTACATGGACCGTGCGCTTACCGAGCTTGAACAGGCTCTACAGGAAAGCCCGACCAGTGTACCCACACGTCTCAATTACGCGCTCGCGCTGCAAAAACTGGGACGTTCACAACAGGCAGTGACGGAGTACCAGCGCGTGTTGCAGATCGACCCACGCAACCTGACCGCGCTGGTACGCTGGCATATCGCCATGACTACCACTCCTGGTACCTCGCGGTCCACTATTCTTGAGGTGCTTTCACGCGTATGCTGGCAGTTGCGCGGCGAGGGACAGAAACACTATGACGCAGTTGCACGCGAGTACACACAGGCAGCGGACATGTATCCCAACAACGCTGACCTCATCTACTCGCTTGGTCAAATTCATCAGCAAGCGGGTAACTACGACAATGCCATCGACGCCTACAATCAGGCAATGCGCGATAGCGTCGTTGAAGTATTGGCACGCACCAGCGCGGCACAGTGTTTCCTGGCGCAAGGCAAGCCAGAGGCAGCGATTCAGCAGCTTGAACAGGCATTACAAAGTGTGCGTCGCTCACCAAACGCCATAGACCCCGGCGTCTGGGCTGCACGACCACGCGAAACCGGCGAGGAGCATCAGGCACCAGAGATGGAGATATCGTTGATGCTGGCGAAAGCCTATGAGCGCACAGGACGCATGGATCAGAAAGAAGCTCTTCTCCGTCAAGTGCGACAGGCACGACCAGGGCAAAACGAGGTTGCGCCTGCGCTCGCAGAGATTTCGGCACGTCAGGGCGATGTATCGAGTACTTTGCAAGAGTATACTGATCTTGTAAAACACTATCGCACAAACAAGCAAACAGACAATGCGCTCGGAGTTCTTAATGAGATGGTTCGACTCGCACCGCAAGACCCACGCGCCCATGCGGAGCTTGCCGATATCTACATTACGCGTGGACATCTCGACGAAGGTATTGCAGAGTTACGCTTGCTCACGGATATCTACCTGCGCCGCAATCAGTTTGAGCCAGCCAGCGACACGTTGCAACGCGTTGGTAACATCTACGCTGAGATTGGCAATAACGATGAGGCACTGGCAAATCTGCGCCGCGCCGCTGAACTCAATCCAGACTCAATGGAGCTACTGCGTGAGGTGGTCAGCTACAGTCTGCAACTTTCGCGTACCATTGATCCCAAGTACACACAGGATGCCGCGAAATATCAGGCCATTATCGCTCGTCACTACTTCGACACGCATCAGGTGAAGGAGTCTGTCGCAGCTCTACAGCAGTTGATAACGATTGATCGCAGCAATCACGAAGCCTATGACCTGCTCGGTCAGACCTATCAATCGGTTGGCGAGTACGAACAGGCCAGCCGCGTCTATCGCAACCTTGCAAAGCTCGCCCCCGACAGCGATGTCGCACGCGAACGACTGGCGACGCTGCAAGAGTTACGCACGCGCTAAAAACTGGTTTGTAGAGCAAATAGAGCTACGTGGCGCAAACGCGTGGCGGGCGTGAGGGGGGGTGGGGGGATTTGGGT
>CAXUGH010000206.1:0-9487 GCA_964250365.1 uncultured Ktedonobacteraceae bacterium | reverse complement strand
TCATGCCAGACCTGATTATCGAGCATCTCAGCGAACTGCTCGATGTTTTTGGAGAAGTGGGACAGTACTAAGATGACGCCCAATTTACGCAAATTGCTCTTCGAGACGCTCTACAAGAATCGCTATCTCTATCGCTTTGCCAGCACCGTCCCCTTCGCGGGTCAGTGGCGCGTCTGGCAACGCCTCGTCTTACCGCGTATTGTAGGGAAAGATGTGTTAGAATTGGGGTGTGGCCTCGGCGATCTCTTCGTCGATATGCTACAAGCTGGCTACAACTGTCGAGCCATAGAGCCTTCACCACAGATGGCGGCAGCGGCACGCGATAATGTACAGAAGCATAGCATTGGTCAGGCGTCATGGATTATGCAGGGCGAGGCACAGCATTTGCCCTTTAGCAATGACTCGTTCGATACCGTCGTCAGCACGTTTCCATCGGAATACATCTATGATCCCGACACTATTGCCGAGGTAGCACGCGTGTTACGCTCCGGCGGTCGTGTGATCATTATCGAAGGTTCAAATCTGCTACCCGTTGGCTTTGCACAATCATTGCTCGTCCTGCTACAAACATTCGTCTACGGACGCGCTGCCCTCTTCGGTCCACGCGAGCGGCGCATATTGCAAGAAGAGATCGCACGAAGCCGCTCGGCTCAGGGCGCAGATATCGTTACAGAGGTATTACCCGATGCGTGGTTTGGTCGCCTCATACCATTAGAGAAGTTTGGCCTACAACGCCGATCCGAACGCATTCGTAGCCCACGTTGGGAAGTGTACATGACCATCGGAGAGAAACCTTAAAGGCACCATTTTATGCAGACATACATCGAACAATTGACTACAGACTACCCACATCTCGCGGAGGCATTCGCACGCATTCCGCAAGGTGAAGCTCACCTGCGCCGTTTGCAGGACCTCAACACAACATGGCAGGACATGTTGCAATCGAGCGCGAACCGTGACTATGCCGAGGTCGTCGTGACGGAGGAGCGTCCCGCGTTGCCAGAGATTGACACCTTTGACATCATCTATGCGGGTGGAGGTCTCAATCTCTTGAATGCGGCGGTGATGACGGTGCGCTATGGTTTGCGCGTCCTCGTCTTTGATCGCTTCACCGTTGGCGCGGTTCACCGCGAATGGAATATCTCGCGCGACGAGTTACGCGAACTGCTCGATGTTGGTCTGCTCACACCTGATGAACTTGAAAGCGTGATACAGCGCGAATACAGCGATGGCCTTGTACGCTTCCATCCCGCAAATATCAAGGTCAAGCCAGCCGAGTTACACTTGAAAAATGTGCTGAACGTAGCCGTTGACGCGGAGAAGCTCACCGCTCTTTGTGTCGAGAAGATTCGCACGCATTTCCCGCATGGCTCTCAACCTAACGTTATTCTGCACAACACCACCTTTATACGCTGTGCTGTACAACCGTCACATGGCGTCACCATTGATGTAACAAACGTTGAAGACGAACAGCATAGCTATGGGGCGCGCCTCTTGATCGACGGTATGGGATCAACCTCGCCCATTGCGTGTCAACTCAATTGTGGGCGTCCCTTCTCACTTGTCTGCCCCACCGTCGGTACCGTTGCTCGCGGCTATAAGCAAGGTATGGGACTTCAAGAGATCGACCCAGCCGTTGGTGAGGTACTGGTATCGACGGAGGATGCACGCAAGGGGCGGCAACTTATCTGGGAAGCCTTCCCTGGCGTGAGCGATCAGGTGGCAATCTACCTCTTTTATTACGCGGAGACGGGTAGCCATGTAGACCTGCTCGAACTGTTCGACGACTTCTTCGCGCTCCTGCCGAGCTATAAAGATACTGAAAACGTAGAGATACTCAAGCCCGTCTATGGCTTTATTCCAGCAGGCTACAACATCGGTCTACCCTGGCAAAAGGAACCAAAGGTGCTGGCCTATGATCGCGTCCTCTCGCTGGGCGACGCCGCCGCCTTTCAATCACCGCTTACCTTCTGTGGCTTCGGCTCCTATGTTCGCAACCTGCGCCGCATCACCACACTGCTACATGAAGCGCTCGTCACCGACTGTCTCAGCGCGAACGATCTCAACAACATTCGCGCCTCCGAAGCCGTACCTGCAGTCGCCCGTGCCTTCAGCAAATTCATGATTGCGAAACCAGCAAATAAGGAACCGTTATGGCAAGTCAACGAGACGCTCAACGTCTTCTGCAACATACTCGCCAAATTAGGACCAAAAGTCACGAACGCCTTCTTCAAAGACCGCATCGGCTGGCTTGACTACACGCGCGTCGTACTCAACACCCCCGGCTACTATCCGCGCATCTACACTCTAGCCCTCAGCACACTCTCGCCAGCCGAGATTCTCGGCTGGATTACCGCGTGGCTCAAACTTGGTCGCCAATCAGCACTCTTCACCTTGTATCGTTTAGGAAGGCCGCTGCTACACTCGCCAATCGGTCGTATGCTCACGCGAAAGGCATCGCCTAAGACAAGATTATACTTGACCATTTTTGACGAACGTATGCAACAGGTAGAGAGAGGGAGCAATGTGTAGGGGTGTTGAACCGTGTACGGGCCTAATTCTATTACGCCCTGTGAGCGATTGACCATGTTTACAGAATTAAGAAATGTATACAATGATGGGGAACGGAATCGACGAGGACGAGGGCGTAATAGAATTAGGCCCGTACATCCGCTTCATCTCAAGGATGTTCCCGAAGTTGAACCAATGTACGGGCCTAATTCTATTACGCCCTGCGAGCCATATACGAATGTAGGCAAGGATTGAGGAACGTACCTAATAAACAGAAAGGGATCGATACCCAACAGGGTGTAATGAATTAGACCCCTACAGACTTTGCATGTGCTCCCATCCCATTTGTCCCTTCTATCGTATAGAAAGTTGAAGACATATCCAAAAGCTGAATACAATACGCTACATATCCCTATACTGATGCGATATAATACCTGTGCTAGCGAGATTCGCATGCACAATGGGAATAACTCACTTAACCGCGAGAGGATGGCGCGATGCGCGAAACGCAAGGCAGCGACGACGAACTGAATACAAGAAGCTCACAAAAACTCTCTACTCCACGTTCTTCACGTCCGACATCACAATCATCTGTTCGGCGACGGAAAAATGTTAGAGAGTCCGCTCCTACCTACTATAGTGACGAGCATCCTGTAGTCCCTAAAGTCCGACGTGCCTCACGTTTCGTCGAAACGGAAAGAGAAGTGCCTCCGACCGCGAAATTGCCCGAAGTAGACGAGGTTGTTGAAGACGAACGCGACGATGAGGTTGAGGAAGGTGAAGGTGAGGAGAGCGCGACAAAGCGAACAGCAACAAAAATCATGGTCTCGCGTCCTCGTCGCCGCCCCTATGAAGTCTACGAGCCACCATCTACGCCGCGTCCTCGTTCGCTTAAAACGCCGCGTCCGCGCGTACCTCGCACTGAGAGTGGAGCGGTCTCGACGAAGGGGACACGCTATCCAAGACAGCAATATGTACGCTACGGGCGTCATGAAAAGCGACATCGAACACGCTCAGTATTGGAGATAGTGCAGGATTTCAGTAGTAACCGCACGCTCGTTATTCTCGCAGTTAGCGTAGCGGTTCTGCTCATTCTCGTGCCGCTTCTCGTCAACATCACAATGCACACCTCTCATAGTTCATCAGGAAGTACAGGAACAGGAACGGGGCAGAGTAGCAGTAATAATAGTGGCACGACGCAAGGTAGTGGAGTACAATCAGCAGACCCACACGCCATTGTCATCACGCCGACAGATAGCGATCATCCTGCGCCACCCGTTTACGCGACATCCGCGTATTTACTGGATGCAGATACGGGCGATACATTGTACGCGCAAAGGCCGTTCATGCATCTACCAATGATGAGTACCACTAAGCTCATGACGGCAACGCTTGCTATTGAAAAAGGCAATCTTGACCAGAAAGTCACGATTAACGACCCCATCGCAAAAGACCTCAGCACGCTTTCTGCGGATAGCTCCGTCATGGGCATCAAGAAGGGCGAGACCTACACGCTACGCGAATTGATGTACGGACTGATACTTGTCTCTGGCAACGATGCAGCAATTGCGATTGCTGATACGGTTGGTGGCAACCTGCCCAACTTTGTCAAGATGATGAATGACAAGGCTCAGAGTCTTGGACTGCTCGACACGCACTACATGAACCCGCACGGCTTGCTTGCGACTGGTCATTATTCAAGTGCCCATGATCTCGCCATGCTCGGACGCTATGCCTTCAATATGCCAACACTGCTTACCATTAGCGGCACACGTACCTATGATGTGGCGAAAACCAATAGTCATCCCGACCACAAACTGATTAACGGCGACCAGTTTCTGTGGTGGTACCCCGGCGTCAATGCTGGTAAGCCTGGCTGGGATGGTGGTAGCAATTTTGTGCAGGTCGTCTCCTGCGTTCGCAATGGTCATCACCTCATCGGCGTCACCATGCATACTGGGGACTGGTGGACCGATATGCGCGACCTGATGAACTGGGGCTACAATAACTTCACATGGGTCTCGCCGCACGATGTCGATCAGAGCAACCCGATTCCCTATGACAACCTGTGGGGCTACTTTGATCGTGACAAAAAGACCGACACCATTCCCATCATTAACGGTGGGCGTTACTACATCTACACAGGCTACAGCATCTCCGGTCCCATTCTCGCCTACTTTGACAAGAATGGTGGCCTCGGCAAATTCGGCTATCCCATTGGATTGCTTGGCGCAAGTGGCGGCTCGCTCCTTAACCAGAAATTTGGGCATGCAACCATCCAATGTGACACCACATCGAATCAATGCAAGACAATCTGATGAAATTACCTCTTTCTGCGCTGGAAGATTGACGAACGCGTATGTTACGAACGCTTGCGTAACAAACATGTTCGTGATATACTATCTGCATGAGTACAAACAAACATCTTTCGACTCCTCGAAGTAGACGCGAACGCCCGGCGAAACCAGCGTTGACACGGCAAGGCATCGTCAATGCTGCGCTCGCAATCCTGCGCGATGAGGGACTCAACAAGGTCACGATGCGTCGCATTGCGGAAGTGTTGGACACAGGGCCAGCATCATTGTACGTCTACGTGCATAATACTGCAGACCTGCACGCACAGATTCTCGACGCACTTTTGGCAACGGTCACAGATTCACTTCCGTCAAGGGGGATGTGGCACGACCGATTGAAACAGTTGCTGACGCACTACATGCTTGTCCTCTTTGAATACCCAGAGATAGCGCGGATGACTTTGACGACACATCCGAGCGGTCCGAACTACCTCGCATTGGTTGAGCATATCCTCGCCCTCTTGAAAGAGGGGGGGATACCGGACCGAGATGCTGCATGGGCGGTTGACCTGCTGCTGCTGTACGCGACGGCGAACGCTGCGGAACACAGCACTCGCAAGTCCTCATCTCAGGCTGCTGACGAGGATTCAGACCTCGCTGCGGTAATCGCCACAGTTGATGCGAACATGTACCCTCATATCGCACGGCTCGGCAATGAACTTCTTTCCGGCAAAGGACCTGATCGTTTTCAGTGGGGCATCGACGTTTTTCTCGCCGGGGCACTCACTGCGCCTCGCACATTTACAGAACAAGAGGAATTATGACTTCACTCACGGGTGTCATTCTTGGAAGTGGCCTCGTACTCGAATATGGCCTCATATTGCTCTCGTTATCATTCACGATAGATCGTGAATGACAGAAAGGAAATCTCTCATGGAACAACCTATCACCATTATCGGCGCAGGTCTTGGTGGCCTCACCCTTGCCAGTATACTGCATAGGCATGGTATTGACGCTACGATATACGAGCTTGAGGCATCGCCTACTATCCGTCGTCAGGGAAGCATCTTGGACATGCACGAAGAGTCTGGTCAGCTTGCCTTACGCAGGGCTGGACTTTTTGAGGAGTTTCGGAAGGTTGTTATCCCATCGGGCGATGAGATGCGTATTCTTGACAAGACTGGCACCGTTCGCCTGCAAGACAGCGGAGACGATACGCGTCCAGAGGTTGATCGCGGAATACTGCGGAATCTATTGCTCCAATCGCTACCAGCCAACTGCATTCATTGGGGAAGCAAAGTATCCACTGTCGTCAAACGAGAGGGGGGAATACATGAGGTCAGGCTGGCGAGTGGTGAAACGTTCACAACTGCGTTATTGATTGGCGCAGATGGTGCTTGGTCAAAAGTCAGGCCATTGCTTTCAGACGCGCCCCCGGTCTACTTAGGCGTCTCATTCGTTGAAACGTATCTCCTTGACGCAGAAGTGCGCCATCCTGAGAGCATTGCACTAGTTGGTCGTGGCTCGATGTTTGCGCTCTCCGACGAAAAGGGTCTGATTACGCACTGCGACGGTGATGGACAGCTCACCGTCTATATTGCGCTCAAGACTCCTGACCAGTGGGTAACTTCCAGTGGAATCGACTTTCGCAATACTGAGGCAGCTAAGTTGCAGTTGCTCAACTCCTTTGCTGACTGGGATGACCGATTACGTGCCCTTATTGCCGAGAGTGATACAGAGCTTATTCCTCGCCCCATCTACTCGCTACCAGTAGGGCATCGTTGGGAACGCATCCCGGGGGTCACGTTACTTGGTGATACCGCTCACTTGATGTCGCCGTTCGCTGGCGAGGGTGCTAATCTCGCCATGCTTGATGGTGCAGAATTAGCGGAAGCTCTTCTTGCTCACTCGAACGATGTGGAAACAGCTCTGGCATCCTATGAAGATGCAGCATTTCCTCGTAGCGAAGCCGCTGCCGCTGAAGCCAATCACAATCTTAGCATCAGCTTCCGCCCCGATGCACCTCAAGGTATGCTGGATCTGATGGCTCAGCATGCCAGACAGGAGGGGTAAGCAACGAATGATGCCCCTTGCGCGGCTCTACACTCTTTTCCTTCTACATTTCTCGCTCTTATGGCAACGCACGGACTCAGCCCGTAGACCAGGAAACCAACTGGCGAGGTGAGCACTTCCGTTGCGTTGCCTCACATCCGAAGTAACTATTACACTTGCTTACACTACACATGTTTGATATACTGCTTGCGTTCTCTATAATAATAAAATTGACTTCATATAAAAAACGTTGAGGACTTCTATGGCAACAGAAAATGCAAATTTAGAACAAACATCTGCTCCTACTACAACCACTACACCTTCTGTAGCAGCACCCTCTGGCCTGAGCAGGGCACGTCTCGCCCTTGCGATATCCGCAGGCAAGTTGGCTGGCGCATCAGGTCGCTTCTTCCGTATCGGTGGCGGCACAAGTCTTCCTGGTATGATTGCGCGTCGCATCGACCCCAATGTACTCAAATCGGTAGTGGGTGCAAGCAAGGCCAAGAAGATCGTGATTACCGGCAGCAATGGCAAGACGACCACCGCGCGTATGACCGCAGCTATCGCCGATGCGAGTGGGAGACGCGTCTCTCAGAACCGTACTGGCTCCAATCTCTTGCAGGGTATTACCTCTGTTGCCGTCAACTTCGCGGACCTGTTCGGGCGGCTCGATAGCGACGTGTTGCTCTTCGAGATAGACGAGGCAACGATTCCGCTCGCCGTTCCTGAAATTCAACCTGATGTCGTGGTCATTACCAACATCTTCCGCGACCAGCTAGACCGCTACGGCGAACTATATGCGGTGGCACGCGCCCTGAACACGATGCTAGAGAACCTGCCCGAAACCTCGACCATCCTGCTCAACGGCAACGATCCACAGGTCGCCAACTTTGGCTTGAAGACAAAGGCGAAGAAACTATACTTTGGCCTGGACACAATGGATGTCGGCACACCTGTACCAGAGCAGTCTGCAGACATCATTCGCTGCGTCAAATGCAACGAGGACCTTGATTATAAGGTCGCATATATGTCGCATCTCGGCATCTATAGCTGTCCCAACTGTGGCTACACGCTACCCAAACTCGACATCGCCGTTACTTCTGTCAAGCTGGCAAGCGATGGCGAAGGGCCAACACACATTCAGATGCGTACACCACAGGGCGAGATGGAGCTAGATATTCCACTTCCTGGTCTACATAATGTGTACAATACAGCCGTCGCTGTCGGTGCCGCACTTGCCGCTGGCTTCTCAAAGGAAAAGATTCAGGCGGGCTTGAGCGGCATCAAAACCGCCTTTGGACGCCTCGAAAAAATTCAAGCGGGCGATAAAACGATTTACCTGTCCTTCGTGAAGAATCCAACCTCGTTCAACCTGATGCTACGCTTAATCGCACAGCACGCTGGCAACAAGCACCTGCTGCTAGCGGCGAGCAACACGGTTGTCGATGGCGAAGATTTCGCATGGCTGTGGGACGTAGAATTTGAAGAGATTGCCAACACGATCAGCGACGTTGTGTGTAGTGGCAACAAGGCGGAAGAGTTTGCCATGCGCCTGAAATACGCCGAGGTGCCAATGAAGAACGTAACAATCGTTCATGACCGCGAGGCAGCACTTGACGCAGCACTTCAAAACGTCGCCCCTGGCGAAACCCTCTATATTATGTGTGGCTATACTCCAACTCACGAACTGCGACGCATCATGCAGAAACGCGGCTGGGTCAAGCACTTTTGGGAAGAATAAAACAAACAATGAGCAAAGATATAAAAAATACGGGTATGGTTCTCAAAATCGGGCATCTCTACCCAACGCTTATGAGTGTTGCGGCTGATCGCGGCAATCTGTACTCCATCGAGAAACGCTGCAAGTGGCGCGGCATTGGTACCGAGGTCGAGCAAATCTTCGTGCGCCAGACGCCTGACTTCACGAAATACGACCTAATTCTAGTACATGGCGCGGCAGACCGCGAGATGGAGATTGCTTCGCAGGACATCCAGGCAAAGGGACCGTCGTTGCGTGAGGCCGCTGAGTCAAACACGGTGTTCTTGAGCGTGTGTGCTGGCTTCCAACTGCTCGGTCACTACTATAAGCCATTCGAGGGACCAGAGTTAAAGGGCGTCGGTCTGCTCGACCTGCACACCGATGGCGGCGGCACACGCTTCATGACGCACATGGCACTGGAATGCAACTTCGAGGAGACCGGTACACAGGTACTCGTCGGCTACGAAAATCATAGCGGACGCACCTACCTCGGCTCTAAAGCACAGCCGCTTGGCAAGGTGCTTGCAGGTTGGGGCAACAATGGCAAAGATGGTGGCGAGGGTGCAATGTACAAAAATGTCTTCGGCACCTACCTGCACGGGCCGGTACTCCCGAAGAATCCCTGGTTTACCGACCTACTCATTTCACGCAGCCTCGAACGTCGCTATGGCAAAATCGAACTCACCCCGCTCGACGATAGCGCAGAGAACGCCGCCCATGACGCCGCCCTCAAGCTGGCGATGGAGTTCAAGGGCACCATGTCCGCTATCGAAGCGGTCGCATGGCAGAAATAAGCGTGTAGGGCCCAAAAAAGCTTCAACGTTGGGGAAGGCATATTTTGGGCTACACCCATAGAAAGATAATAATATTT
>CAXUGH010000205.1:0-9540 GCA_964250365.1 uncultured Ktedonobacteraceae bacterium | reverse complement strand
AGTTTCTACGACCTTGTTCCACACCTCATCTTTTTGATGTTTATTCATCATGCTTAACGGAATAGATGGGTTATTTATGGTGATTGTCACACCTATTTGGTCGAATTTGACCTAAGACTGAGATATGCGTAAAATAGGACAGAGGGAAAAGGAAGAAAAGCAAGAGACGTTTTTTCAGAGAGGTAAAATAGCTAGCTTTTCTTCTCGTCTCTACAATGGAGGAATCCGACCACCCTCTGCCGGAAAAACCCATCCCATTTACCTAAGCAGCAGTAGAAGCCCTCAACGCAACAACTAGAGGGCCAGACAGGAGAACACTCATGGCGACCGAAATAACTGAAGGAGGGCAAGCAACCTTTGACGCATTTGCAAAAATGCGCGACGCGTCCTTGCCGCTCGAGGACAGATACGACGACAACTTCACCGATCATGACCCCGCTAAGGGGCAGCCCGCGGGTCCAAGTGGTATGGCTTGGTACTGGGAGCAGTTTGGTAAATCGTTTACCGATATCGAACGCGAAGTGATTGAAACGGTCGTCACACCAACACGACTCATCACCATCATGAATCTCTCGGGCACTCATACAGGTGAGTTCCTCGGTCATGCACCAACCGGCAAACGTTTCACTGTACGAAATGTCCAAGTTCTTGGCTTTCGCAACGGCAAAGCATCAGATCGCTGGGGTTCGACTGACGAGTTGGGCATACTGCAGCAACTCGGCCTTATGTAACACCTTTCTTGGACTCTCAGACGCACATGTGTGTCAAAGCTGACAAGGTATGGTAAAAAGGCACATATTGCTGCAATGTCGTTTCACTGAAAGCATTCTCTTCCTCAGAAGTGGAATAGATTCAAACAGAGATTGCAATATGTTCTTAACACTCTTACAATTGGCTTTGCAGATGATATGATATTCTCACATATCTCACACGACGAAATGGAGATAGACAGAAGACAACAACATAACAAAGGACTAGCTCATGCGAGTGGCTCTTTTCATCACCTGCTTCAACGACACACTATTTCCGAGCGTGGGGATTGCTACGACGCGTTTGCTAGAGCGGTTGGGGCATACGGTAGACTTTCCACAGGCGCAGACGTGTTGTGGGCAGATGCATTTCAATACAGGCTATCAGAGAGAGGCAATTCCGCTCGTGCGTCACTTTGTTGAGGTATTCGCGGATGCGGAGGTGATTGTCGCGCCCTCTGCCTCGTGTGTGGGTATGGTGCGCGACCTCTATAGTAAGGCTGCCACACTCTCTGATGAGCAGTCGCTTATAACGGGTGTCGAAGAGCTTGCACCGCGCGTCTACGAATTGTCGGAGTTTCTGGTCAAATATCTGGGCGTTACTGATGTGAGCGCCTACTATCCACATCGCGTTACCTATCATCCAACCTGTCATAGTCTGCGTGTCTTACATGTTGGCGATGCACCGCTACAGCTTTTACGTGCGGTCAAAGGCATTGATCTTGTCGAACTGCCTCATGCGCGTGAATGTTGCGGCTTTGGTGGCACCTTTGCCATCAAAAACGCCGATACCTCGCTCGCTATGTTGAGCGACAAGACGCGTTGCGTGCTGGATACAGGAGCCGAGGTTCTCTGCGCCGCCGATACCTCCTGCTTGATGCATATTGGCGGTGGCCTTCATCGTCAACGGGCTGGTGTGAGCAGCGTCCATCTTGCCGAGATTCTAGCCAATACAGAAAACGAGGGCGCATAATGGCAGCGAAACCATTACCAGTATTTCCTCAAGCGGCAAAAGTCGCGCTTGCCAATAGTCAGTTGCGCCGCAATATGGGCAAAGCTACGACGACGATTCGTGCGAAACGAGCGGCTGTCGTGAGCGAACTTCCCGACTGGGAGATACTGCGAGAAGCTGGTTCAGCAATCAAGGCGCGAACGATGCGCCGCCTCGACGAGTACCTGCTACAACTGGAAGTCTCGGTACAACAGGCTGGTGGACAGGTGCATTGGGCAAGTGATGCTATCGAGGCGAACCGCATTATCGCCGAGATTGTCCAGGCAACGGGTGCGGATCGCGTGGTAAAGGTGAAATCGCTCACAACAGACGAGATTCATCTCAACGATGCATTAGCTAAGGCAGGTATTCGCGCTATTGAGACCGACCTTGCTGAACTCATCATTCAGCTTGCAGGTGAGACATCCTCACACATTCTCGTACCAGCGATTCACAAAAATCGCAGCGAAATTCGCGACCTCTTTCTTCGCACTATTGCGAAGGGGCAGAACTTGACCGATGAACCGAAACAACTCGCCGCCACCGCCCGACGCTATCTACGAGAGCAGTTCATGTCTGCACAGGTTGCGGTGAGTGGTGCCAATTTCGCCATTGCCGAGACAGGCACCGTGTGTGTCGTCGAGAGCGAAGGCAACGGGCGCATGTGTCTCACGTTGCCTCAGACGCTCATCACAGTAATGGGCATCGAGAAGGTACTACCAACCTTTCAAGACCTCGCAGTCTTCCTGCAACTCCTGCCACGCAGTTCGACGGGCGAACGCATGAGTCCCTATACCAGCCTGTGGACAGGTGTGACAGCAGGTGATGGTCCACAAGCGTTTCACCTAGTGCTGCTCGACAACGGACGCACAAACGTCCTTGCCGATGCCGTAGGGCGACAAACGCTGCATTGTATTCGCTGTAGTGCCTGCCTCAATATCTGTCCGGTCTATTCGCGTACAGGTGGACATGCTTATGGCTCGGTCTATCCGGGTCCCATTGGCGCAATTCTAACACCACAACTCATCGGCATAAAACAGGCTAAGACGCTTCCATATGCATCAACGCTGTGTGGAGCTTGTTATGAAGTGTGTCCTGTGAAGATTAACATTCCAGAGGTACTCTTGCATCTGCGAGGGAAGGTGATTGAGCAGACTTCGCCGCTCGACCCGGAGGCTCTTGCGATGCGACAACTAGCCTCTATCTTTGCCAGTCCTAAACGCTATGAGCAGGCGCAACGATTAGCACGACGCGGACAACGTCTCTTCGTGCATGGGGGCATCATCGACTCACTCCCTGGAATACTCGCGGGTTGGACAACCGCGCGTGACCTTGCGCCACTACCACAACAAAGCTTCCGCGATTGGTGGCGTTCGCGCGAGCAACGAGAAAAGGGAAATCAAGAATGAAACCTACGGCAAAAGAACACATTCTAGCGCGTATCCGCCACGCTATTGCGGACCTACCAGAGCCACCGCAAATACCCTACGGCTATAAGAAAATTGATAGACGGGAGCGTACCACCATTGTCGAGGATTTCATCGAACGGCTAATTGATTACAAAGCACACGTAACTCAAACAGAGCAAGTACATCTAGCACAGTCCATTGCCGAAGCTTGCCAGAGATATAGTGTAACGCGTCTTGTAGTTCCTGCCGATATTCCTACAGAATGGTCGCCTCCTGATATTTCTCTCCTACGCGATGACCCACCCTTAACCGTTACCGACCTCAACGAAAGCTCTGGCGTCCTCACAGGTTGCGCCGTCGCCGTCGCTCAAACCGGAACGATTATTCTGGATGGCGGCTCGATGCAGGGAAGACGCGTCCTCTCTCTGGTGCCCGATCTACATCTGTGTGTAGTGTATGAACACCAGATCGTAGGGCTGGTTCCTGAAGCGATTGCAACGCTTGCCGAACGAGCAACACATCCTCTCACGCTGATATCAGGCCCCTCAGCAACCAGCGATATTGAACTGAGTCGCGTGGAGGGTGTGCATGGTCCGCGCACGCTCCATGTCTTCATTGTACAAGGAGAGGTAACTTCTTAACTCCCCTGCACGAATATGAGTTATGCTGAGACAACAGAATTATCGGTCTCGCGACGCACAACGGGGGCTACCTTTGTTCCGAACAATTCGATGGCATGCAGAATCTTGGAGTGTGAGATTGCGCCTACGCTTAGCTGCATAAGAAAACGCTGATGCCCAAAAATCTTATATTGAGCAAGAATCTTTTCTATGACTTCCTCTGCGTTGCCAATCAGCAGTGCGCCTCGTGGTGAGCGTGAAGCCTCAAATTGTGACCTACTGATGCCCGACCAACCGCGCTCCCGACCTATCAAATTCATCATGGTAGCGTAGGAGGGGAAAACATCGTCGCTAGCCTGCTGGGAGGTATCCGCGACAAAGCCATGCGAATTGATACTTACAGGTAGTTTGCTGATGTCATGTCCAGCCTTCTGTGCTGCCTCTCGGTAAAGTCCAATTAGCGGCGCGAATCGCGCCGGTTCGCCGCCGATGATAGCGAGTGCCATCGGCAAACCAAGCATACCAGCCCGAATTACAGATGCCGGTGTGCCACCGACGGCAACCCAAACGGGGAGCGGATTTTGGATTGGACGAGGATAGACACTCAGTCCGTCGAGTGCTGGACGGTGCTGGCCCGACCACGTAACACGCTCAGAATCGCGGAGTCGGAGCAATAGATCGAGTTTTTCAGCAAATAGTGCATCATAGTCATCGAGATCGTAGCCGAAGAGCGGAAACGATTCGATGAACGAGCCACGCCCAGCCATAATCTCTGCGCGTCCCCCCGAAAGTAGATCAAGCGTAGCAAAGTCCTGAAATACTCTGACTGGATCATCTGAGCTAAGGACAGTGACCGCACTCGTCAAGCGAATTTTCTGTGTACGTTCCGCCGCCGCAGCTAGCACTACAGCAGGGGTCGAAATTGCGAATTCACGGCGATGGTGTTCGCCAACCCCAAAAACGTCGAGGCCAACCTGATCGGCAAGTTCGACCTCTTCCATGAGATCGCGTAGACGTTGGGCGGGATTCACCGCTTTTCCCGTCAAAGGGTCAGGCATAACTTCCGCGAACGTATAGAGACCAAGTTCCATAAGAAACTCCTACTGAAAGGCTTTTTTGAATTTTTGTTGAGCCTTTCTTGAAGTATTTTCAATGCTTTGCTGTTATCATTCGGTAATAACAATAAGGGCAACAAAAAAATTGCGTCCCAGCGTTCATAGAACAGAATAGAAAGAAAGGTTGGCGCAGAAGAGCATTGTGACTCTATAGTAAATTTGCCCTCTACGTTACGTTTTCAATCCATTAACGTTTATTCATATACCAATGCTGTATAACATACTATCTACTTCGTTATGTTAGCATCCTATCTACCTATTGCTATACTATCTTGAAAGGATTTTACCTTCATGCTGACTACGCAAGGGCTTTCAGAGGAGAAACAGGCCCTGCTCGAAAAGTATTTACGTAGAAGTACATTCTCTCCTACAACTCTCTCACAGGTTAAGCACTCTTCTGAAACCGCTCTATCTATTTCTACAGAAATCAAAACCGACCCACGAGCCAATATCACGCCTATACAAGTGCAAGGAACGCAACGTCCCTTCTTTTTTCTCCACGGAGATTGGACCGACAATGCCTTTTTCTGCTTCTCACTAGCTCGCGCACTCGGACCAGACCAACCTTTTTATGCACTTGACCCCTATAAGTTTGATGGACTTCTAACTCCGCCTTCTGTAGAAGACACGGCTGCCGCCCACATCACATCTCTACGCGCTTATCAGCCAGAAGGACCATACCGCTTAGGCGGCTTCTGCAATGGTGGTCTTATTGCGTATGAGATGGCACGCCAATTACAGATGCAAGGGCAAGAGACCGAAGTGCTTGTCCTGATAGACCCTATTCCAGCGCGGACTACCTTCATCTGCAATGCTATTTCCGCTCTCGCAAAGGTTATGCATTTGAGCAAAGAACAGGAACTTTCTTGGTTTCTACGCATCCGCCACATTTACAAATTTATACAACTTTCATCGCAACGTCGCTATGAAGACAGAGAACTATTGAGAAAAATTGACCCTAGACTGGAAAAAATTTCTGCACCGACATCTCTACTCCAACAAGACTACCCTGGTATGTTTACATGGGCAACGGCGAAATATGTTCCTTCGTTCTATTCTGGTAAAGTCACGCTGTTTTGGGAAGAGGCCGAGCCATTCCGTAAAGCGTGGTGGAATTCCATGACACAGGGCAAGGATGCACACGTTGAGGAACATGTTCTTCAAGGCAATCACATTACTTGCCGCACCGACCATCTCACAAGTATGGCAGACCATCTGAGTACCTGTTTGAATTTTTTGTAAACTCGATATCTATAAATAATCTGCGAATGAAATTTCCAATACTATCTCTTACACTGGAAGAGGAAAACCCTATATGTACATCGAAAGTACCTCTATGACCCAAATTTTCCACAAGAATACTTCTGTCTCGCTCGAACACAAACAGCAAATAGCAGAGTGGAATGCCACTACAATGCAGTATCCTCGTGACAAGTGTGTGCAAGACTTATTTACGCAACAAGCGATGACAACTCCTGATGCAACAGCAATTGTAGCCACCAACCAAACGTATAGCTATGATGCGCTTCATCGACGCTCCAACCAACTCGCTCACCTGCTACAAGCATACGGAGTTGAGACAAATACCTTGGTTGGCATCTGTATGGAGCGTTCGGAGTTGTTGATAACCGGCCTCTTAGGTATTCTAAAAGCTGGCGGAGCGTATGTCCCAATGGATACAGCATATCCACTAGAACGTCTCGCCTTCATGTTACGAGATGCCCAGATTTCGGTACTGGTGACGCAGCAGCATATCGCTGATGGCCTACCCTTAGAGGGCATTCGCGTTATCTGTTTGGATAGCGATGCCTCTTTACTTATGCAGCAGAGCGAACAAAACCTACTATCGCAAGCAACGGCAAATGACCTTGCCTATGTCATCTACACCTCCGGCTCTACGGGACAGCCAAAGGGGGCACAGATTACGCATAACAACCTGCTCAATCTCATCTACTGGCATCAGCATGCGTTCTCGGTAACGGCGAGTGATCGTGCAACGCACGTTGCCAGCCCAGCGTTCGATGCAACAGGCTGGGAATTGTGGCCCTATCTCACCCTAGGCGCAAGTGTGTATCTTCCTGATGAAGATATCCGTCTAACACCTGCACTACTCCGCGATTGGTTGCTACAAAATGCCATTACCATCTCGTTTCTTCCAACAACGCTTGCAGAGAGCATCATAGCATTGCAGTGGCCTTCGCATACACCGCTTCGCTATCTGTTGACGGGTGCGGACACGCTTCGCCACTATCCCTCACTCACGTTGCCATTTGCTCTCATTAACAACTATGGCTTGACCGAGACTACCGTCGTCTCCACTTCTGGACGCGTCCTTCCAGAACATGCTGAGAATGTGCCGTCCATTGGTCGTCCCATTGCCAACACACAGATATACATTCTCGATGAGCAGATGCAACTATGCCCCATCGGGCAAACGGGCGAACTGTATATCGGCGGTGAGAGTGTTGGGAAAGGGTATTTCAATCGACCAGAGCTAACGGCTCAACGCTTCATTCCTCACCCTTTTAGCTCCACTTCTGAAGCCTTACTGTACAAAACAGGGGATATGGCACGCTATCGTGCAGATGGACAGATAGAGTTTCTGGGACGCGCGGATTATCAAATTAAACTGCGCGGCTATCGCATCGAACCCAGCGAAATCGAAACGCTCTTGAACGAGCAGCACAGCATACTATCAAGCATTGTGATAGCGCGAGAGGACATTGCTGGCGATGTCCGTCTGATAGCATACTTGCTTTTAGCACCTGATGCAACAGTTGGCGTAAGTACACTACGTACAACACTACTTGAGCGACTGCCTGAGTACATGCTACCTTCCGCGTTTGTACAGCTAGAAACGTTGCCTTTGACGCCCAATGGCAAAATAGATAGGAAAGCACTTCCCGCGCCAGACGAAAGCAACACGTTGCGAGATATGACAATGGATGAGACAACTACACCCATCGAGCAAACTCTCATGCAGCACATTGCAACTTTGCTCCACATTGACTCTGTTGCGTTAGACGATAATTTCTTCATGCTCGGCGGTCATTCGCTATTAGCTACGCAGCTCATCATATGGATTAAGGCAACCTTTGAGGTCAATCTTACGCTACGAAACATGTTCGAGGCTCCAACAGTGAGGCTACTGGCAACAGAGATCGAACATCGCATCATCGCCAGAATAGAGGCAATGAGCGATGAAGAGGCAAGCATGCGGCTAGCGCAAGAGAACGCTAGACAGTAGCGAACCTCATAAGGTATGCCGAAATCAAGCAATATCAGCCGATGGTCGCGCTGTCTGCGCGACTATCGGTTGACATGAAGGCAAGCTAGACGAATTTGTGCGGTCATTTCACGATGTGTTACACTCTAAAGATAAGTCGTGTCCAACATATTTTTATTACCCACCTTTAAGAAGGAGCCACATCTTGTCCAGCATGACCAATACTCATCTCTCTCAACATATTCAGCGCATTCGTCAGGATTTACCAGCGGCGACATCGCGTATTTATCTCAACAATGGCACATTCGGACCGATACCAGTAGGAGTGGTGGAGGCGATGAATGAACGGTTACAGTACGAATTGCAACATGGGCGGCTTGGTTCCGAGGCATTTGAAAGAATGCATGACATCTATGATACGGCTCGTGCTAGTGTTGCTCGTCTCCTGAATGCGGATGTTGAGGAGATTGCACTTACCGATAATACGGGCGAAGGTATGAATGTTGTGAGTCATGGCCTTAACTGGCATGAAGGCGACGAGGTTATTACAACGAATCATGAGCATATCAGTGCGCTCGCCCCGTTGTACCAGCTTCGTGACCGCTATGGGATTGCAGTTCGCGTCGCTGACCTGGGTCCTTTAGCAGATCGTCCAGCACTCGAAGCTATCGAGCCGCTTGTTACGCCCCGTACACGCTTGATTGTACTTTCACATGTCACATGGACAAACGGCGTCATTCTCGATGTTGCCGCCGTCACGCGCTTTGGGCGACAACACAACATTCCTGTTCTGATTGATGGCGCACAGTCGGCAGGCGACATCGCTCTCGATATGAAAGCTCTCGACCCCGACTTCTATGCCATTCCCATGCAGAAGTGGCTCTGTGGACCCGATGGTACGGGCGCGTTGTACGTCAATCGCGCATCACTGCACTATATCGCGCCGACCTACGTTGGCTACTGGTCGATCAAGCACGAGCCTGGAATTGAGTGGGAGCTAGCAGACTACGCACAACGCTTCGAGGTAGGTGGACGCCAGACAGCAGCCCTCGCGGGACAGGCAACCGTGTTACAATGGATGAACGAAGTGGTCGGGTACGAGTGGATGTTTGAGCGCATTCAAACACTCAGTACCTATGCTCACAACGCTCTCCTAAATGTACCCAGACTCGAAATGCTCACGCCACAGGCAGGAACGAGTGGCCTTCTCAGCTTTCGACTTGGCAATCTGGATGTTGCCGAAGTTGTGCAGAAATTGCACGACACTCACAACATCTACATTCGCAACATTCCATCGAACAACTCTCTGCGCGTCTCCACAGGTTTCTACAACACAGAAGAGGAGATAGATACGCTTGTACAAGCATTGAAAGAAATGTAACGCGCTCAAGAACAGACGAGGGATTGGCATAGTTGCGGCGCAACTATGC
>CAXUGH010000204.1:0-9564 GCA_964250365.1 uncultured Ktedonobacteraceae bacterium | reverse complement strand
GAGAGCTTTTTGCCACTGGCATCGGCATAGATACCATCGCCGCCCTTCTTGAAGCCAGCACTCTCTAGCAACTGGGTGGACTTGGCAGTGTCAAGCGCGAAGGTCGAATTCGCATAGTCCGACGAGAGGTATTTCTGGTTCGCAGGCAACACGAGTCCAGTCGGGCTGGCAACAGGCTCGTAGCCACTCTCAGCAACTTTGTACATCTGATTGCGGTCAACGGCACTGCTGATGGCTTGACGAACTGCGAGCTTGTTGAACGGAGCCTTCGCCGTATTCAGGTAGAGCATCACGACATTGCTCGGTGGGAACCAGTAGTGGTTGTGTTGTGAGTTACGATTGACATACGTCTGCTGCACATTGGGGGTAAACAGTCCTGTCCAGTCGATGTCACCGCGTGACAGCACGAGTTCGGCACCAGTGTTCGAGGTAAAGGACGGATATCTCAGTTCGGACACCTCTGGTTTGCCTGGTTGCCAGTAGCTGGAGTTTTTGACGTAATCAATCAATTGGGGCGAGAACGATTTGAATTTGAAAGGACCGGTGCCAACGGGATTGGTGTTGGCATATTTAGTGGGATCACCAACGCTAGCCCACAGGTGTTTAGGGAGAATCCACGTCTGCCCACCTACGTACCAGAGAATGGGCGTATAGGCTTTCTTGAAGGTGACGGTAACAGTGTTGGCATCGGGAGCACTTACCTGATTGATGTACTGCCAGATACCACCGCCATCAGCGGCAGGGTACTGCTTGAGTTCGTTCAAGGTGAAGACCACATCGTCGGAGGTGAACGGTTGATTGTCTGTCCACTTGACCCCTTGACGAAGGTTGAAGGTCAGCGTTTTCGCGTCGGAGGAAAAGTTATAACTTTGTGCCAACCAAGGTTTGACGCTGCCATCCATGCGGTTGAAAAAGAGCAACGTTTCGTAGACAGGACCGTCCACTCCAACCGTAGCGGTTGGTGCATACGGGCTGAAATTGTTCACAAAATCGCCCGTTGGGCCGTTTGATAGAGTAAGAATGGAATTTTTTGCTCCACCTTTAGAGGCACTACCACCACCACAAGCCGAGAGCAGCAGAACGAGGACAACCAGCAAGGATGAAACAATCATTCCTGTCCTTGTTTTTGAGCGAAACAATGTAAATAGGGGATTAGACATTACGGGAAACCTCCTCGTGTGAAATGTAGTGTACGAGCTAGAGCCGTACAGACATGAATCAACCATTGATTCGTAAAAGCCACAATGATAACGAGAATTACGTCTCCTGCCGGGGGACGTTCGAGGTCGGGACCGCCAAAGAATGAGGAAAACCACAAGAAGCACGCACTACAAGGGAAGTTGGAAATTGAATACGCGTATTGCTCTCCTGGAAGGCGGCGGTAGTGGATGGGGAGGGGGAAACCCATCCACTCTCAACGCCTGTAGGAGGTACGGGTGTATCAAGCAAAGACAGCAAGACCTGGATGCCACGTTGTCCAATTTGATAAAAAGGTTGTCGAATGGTAGTAAGGGCTGGACGAACATGAGCCGAAGGAGAAATATCGTCGAAGCCAACGAGTGCAACATCCGTCGGAATGTTGACGCCTTGCTCCTCAGCCGCCGCAAGCACGCCATAGGCCATCTGGTCGTTACCTGCGAAAATAGCCGTTGGTCGCTGCTCTTTGGGCAAAGTAAGCAGAGCGTTCGCCGCAGCCCTTCCGGTCTGAGGAGTAAAGTCCCCATACACAACCAGTTGCTCATCCACAGAAATACCTGCCTCAGTGAGTGCCCATTTGTAGCCATCAAAGCGTTCGTGAGAACACAGATAGGAAGCAGGTCCCTGAATGTGCGCGATTCGTCGATGACCGAGGCTAATTAAGTGCTGCGTTGCTTGATACCCTCCTATGGTGTTATCAGCTTCGAGCCACGGAATCTCCACGTCCGGCTTCTCCTGGTCGTCGATGACAACCACTGGAAAACCGCTCTTGTGCAACTGAACCAGATGATGTACTGATTCTCCGATAAACATCGACAGAACGCCAGCGGTCAACTGAGTTGCCAGAATGTTGTCGATGAGACGGCTCTTGTCCTTGCCATGCATGGTCCGGTTCGCGCTATACAACACCAGTTCATAGGGCGTCTGCTCGATGGTTTCCGCAATACCGCGTAGCACATCTTGCATGAACGGTTGTGTCAGCGAAGGAATAAGCACGCCGATCAAACGGCTCGTTCCACGAGCAAGATTGGAGGCGGCAACGCTGGGAACAAAGTTTTGTTCCTCCACGATGCGTAAAATACGTTCGCGGGTCGCAGGATCAACATCTGGCTTGTGATTGAGCACACGCGAGACGGTTGCCTTTGACACTCCTGCTAAGCGAGCAATATCACCAATTGTAGCCTTCCCCGACATACAACAAGCCTCCATATATGAGCTATATCGCTGCGTAACCGATACCGTAATCGGTTACGAGTAAGTATACTGATGAATGTCGATGTTGTCAAGGTTTTTTTATGACCAATTTTTAATAGTTTTAAGGGAAAGTAAAATAGTTGATGCCATAAAAAATGCTCAGGTTCATGAACCTGAGCATTTTTTATGGCATCAGTAAACAACTTATGCATCCGCGTATATATGGCGTGTTAGCAGGTGGGTGCTGGTGCAGTATATGTGCCGAGGTAGGTGTACTGCCCATTGATACCAATCGAAGGCACCTGCTTGGCAAACCATGAGTAGAAAGTCTCATCTTGTGGATGATAACCATTGACGTTAAAGGCAATGCCCACGAGAGGATCACCAACTTCGAGATCATTGCTACAGCCATATTGTGGCTCGCCAGGTACGCTCCACGTTGGTGTAATATTGTCGGTGAAGGGGTCGTTGTACCACTCAGAGACTTCGTGGCTCAGTGCATGAATATCTTCAATCGGCACACTGAAAATGCCAGGATCGCTGTAAGCAGCGAAGGCATAGGTCTGGATGACGCTTTTGCCAAGTGCATCGGTTGAGAAGATAGCACTGTGATAGCCAAGAATACAGCAGTTGCTTGTTGTACCTTCATATAGGAAGGTGTTGTAATCCAGGAATATTGGTAGCGTCTTGGGCGAGATGTGCAGTTGCGTCATGATAGACTGCAACTGAGAGTCGAACCAGTTGATGTCGACCAGGCCAATTGAGGCTCCAGTGTTTTTACCCGTAGTTTCTTGTCCGACGTTAGCAGGTACAGTCAAGCTTATCGTTGAATACACCTTTGGCTGATCCAGCAGAACGTGATAGTTTTTGTTGCTGGACTTCGAGACGTACTTCCAGAACTCTGCACGCTGAATGGCATCACCATATTGCGTTTTGCCACTGGTATAGGTTGCTTTTGTGAAAAGGGGTGACTCAAGTGTAGACTTCACCTTTGTAGTGCCGTCAAGAGTTACACCGTTAGAAAAGGTAAGATTCAGGGGAATGATCTCGGTAGGGACCTTCGTGGTCTTGGAGCCTGCCGATGGGTCTGTTCCTACCATCTGGTAGGGATAGGGGGTGCCGTTGTAGTTGAACACCGAACTCCAGAATGGAATGGTGTCAACAAGGTTGCTCTGGCCTTTCGCCAGTGCATTCGCATTCTGCGCCGCCGGTCTCACGATATGCCTTGTAACGGAGTAGGGCTTGCCAATGCCATCGCCTTGGGTGGCTCCCGCTGCTCTCGCTCTAGTGACTGTTAAAGAGGCACCGGCAGCGAGCAGTGCCAGCAGGGAGAGAACGGCGAAGAGATGAAGTGAAATACGTTTTGTACGCAAGTTATTGAAATCCTTTCGTCTCAAACGGAACTATTTTTGTTTTGTATAGTAGTGGTTGATAGATAAGCAACACGGATACACAGAATGAGCATAACATATAAGAATTTCTTCTAGCTTCATCGTGAGTTCTACCTATGTATAGCGAAAATTATGTTCGTTTAGCTTAGATTGCAACTAACAAACGTTCTTTTGACCGCTAAAAGTTTATAATATTTATAAGCTCTTACATAAGATGCTCTACTCTCTTAAACTGACGCTCATATTTAATGGTACTCGTCGCCGTTGACAACCAGTACCATTAAATATGAGCAGATCAGTATTGTTTCAAACCTTAGAAATCGCTGAGAATTCTAAGGAAAGAACTATGTAAGGCTTGCATATGAAGCACCGGACAACTATAATGAAATGGCGTTGATACTAATTTGTTCTTTCCTATATCTCTTACATTCATTCCTTTTATTTGATTTTCTTTATTTTAAGGGAGGCATCCCCATGCAACAAGTACAGCAGGACAAACAGCCACTACTCAAGGTTCTTGTCATTGATGACGCAGAAAATATTGTAGAGTTAGTACGTATAGGACTACGGTATGAAGGATTTCAGGTAGAAGCTGCCTCGGATGGCGAGCAGGGAGTGACGCTAGCACAACGCATTAACCCTGATCTGGTGCTACTCGATATTATGATGCCCGGTATAGATGGCTTAGAGGTGTGTCGTCGCCTCCGCGCCAACCCCACCACGCGTGATGTCCCCGTACTCATGATAACGGCAAAGGACGAGGTACGAGATCGCATCGCAGGTCTCGATACAGGTGCCGACGACTACCTCACGAAACCATTTGACTTTGACGAATTAGTGGCTCGCATACGTGCGATTCTGCGGCGTCAAAACCGTTCGCGTGCAATTCAAGATAATGGAGATGGTAACGGAAATTTTGATGGACAGGTGCTACAATTCGCTGATTTACGGCTCAATCCTGCTACACGCGAGGTGACACGAGGCAGTCGTCTGATTGAGCTTACCGCGACAGAATATAACTTATTACACCTTTTTATGAAACATCCGCGTCAGGTGCTTGACCGCCAGACCATTCTCAATCAGGTGTGGGGCTACGATTTTCTTGGCGAAACAAACATTATCGAGGTCTACGTGCGCTATCTACGTGAGAAAATCGAGGATTCGCCAAGCACACCCCGCCTGATACACACAGTACGCAGTGTTGGGTATGTCTTGAAGGGTGATGCATAAGTAATGGCAGAGCTGCAAGACACAGACACAGAAGAGGTGCATAGTACAGTCAACGACTCTCAAAACCTGTATGTTGTTGATTTGGCAGCACAACGTGTTCCCTCAACCCCGCTTTTTGAAAATACAAGAGCGTCAAAAAATACCGCTCCTTCCTGGCTGCGCCCTTTTTTCAGCCTGCGAACGCAACTCACTACAGTCTACTTTTTTATTCTCTGCATTGTCGTGCTGGTTCTGTGCATGCTCTATAATCAGCATGTGTCGATGATGTACATTGGTCTCGTCGCACTCGGTGCGATTGTACTTGGCACTCTCCTCGCCTTTTTTCTGAACACGCTGCTGTTGCAATCGCTGTGGCGCGTCACCGATGCGGCTCAGGCGATTGCCACTGGAGACCTGAAACAGCGTGAACGCCTTCCTCTCCGTCTGCCACCACAGGACGAAATCGACCGCTTAGCAGGGAGTCTCAACGAAATGGTGACGCGCCTGGAACGTGCGGAAGAGTTGCAACTGGCCTCCGAACTACGTTTTAGACGCTTTTTTTCGGATGCCTCGCACCAACTCCGTACACCGCTTACTTCGCTGCGCGGCTTCACCGAGGTTCTCATGCGCGGAGCAAAAGACGATCCCGAAATGTCTACACGCGTTCTCAAGCTGATGAAGAGTGAAGCCGAGCGCATGACGCTACTTATCAACGATCTACTGATACTTGCTCGTCTTGATGATAGTCGTCCCATTAAAAAAGAGTATATCGACCTGCTCGCCCTAGCAACCGAAGAGATCGAGAAAGCGCGACTACGCGCTAAGGATACGCGTCCCATCTCGCTCTCTATTCTCACGGAGAAACGCCTTGACCTGAAAGGCGATCCCGAACGTATTCACCAGCTTTTCTTTGTCTTGCTGGACAATGCCTTACGCTATGGGCGCCTAGCTCCCGAAGGCACCATACGTATAGAGTTGGACCGCGAAGACGAATTTTCAGTGATACGCGTTATCGACAACGGAGAAGGCATTGCATCCAATGACCTTGCCCACATTTTTGACGCCTTCTATCGCGTGCAGCCCAAACGAAACTCTCATGGCACAAATCCTACGGGAACAGGGCTAGGACTCACCATTGCTGCCGCGATTGTCCGCGCTCATGCTGGCACCATCTCAGTGTATAGCGAACCCGGCAAGGGGACAACCTTCACCGTCAAATTGCCCTGTGCCGAATAACTCTCCTAGTAACATTGACCAGTTATGTTACTCATGTTACACTGCGTCAAAAGAGTATGGCATAGATGTTTTTATTATTATAATGTAGGGACCAGATTTATCGCGTCCATTGCTCAATTTATTGAGCGAGATCACGGTAAATCCTGTCTGCACATCATTTTAGAAGCGATCTCGCGTGATAAATCACGCAACGGACGCGATAAATCTGGTCCCTACGGCCTAGCGAAGGTGAGATAAAACCGTGTGGACTTCGATAATAGACCTCAGCCCCCGAAGAGTAATTCTCACAAACCTGCTTGGACGGTTTTGGCGCGGCGCGTACTTCTCCTCTTTCGCGCCGTTGCAGGTGCAGAACGTGCCACGTCAAGCTCTCCCTGGTACACAATGGGTACGAGTGCGAAATCGGCTCGCGGGTATTTGTGGCAGTGATCTGCACCTTGTCGCCGCCGATGGCGATGTACGTATCGCTCCCGCCGCTCTACCAGGACACGCTCATACCTATCTTGGTCATGAGGTTGTTGGCGAGGTTATCGAAATCGGCGACGACGTACAGCGGTTGCAAGTGGGAGACCGCGTTGTGTTACAACATGGCAAAAACTGTCTCTCTTCTGGTGTAGAGTCACCTTGCCGCTCGTGTGCCGCAGGCAATTATGGGCTTTGTGAACGTGGCATATTGCCAGGACCTGATTCCATCGGTGGTGGCTGGAGCGAGGAGATGCTACTGCATGAGCAGCAACTTTTCCGTGTGCCTTCCGATATGTCCGATCTCCAGGCCGTGCTACTAGAGCCGACTGCGGTTGCCGTGCATACCGTGTTGCGCCATGTGCCACAGGCAGGAGAGCGTGTGCTTATTATTGGCGCGGGTACGATTGGACTGCTTACACTTCAGGTTGTGCGCGCGCTCTCACCACAGGCAGAGATTAGTGTCCTCGCACGCTATCCATTTCAGGTTGAGAAGGCAACGCGTATGGGCGCGGCACACATTATCTACCCACAGGATAGCTATAGCGGTGTACAGCAAGCAACACAGGCCAAACTTTATAAAGGCATATTGGGAAACCAGATGTTGCTCGGCGGATACGATACCATTTACGATACTATAGGCACACAGAGGACAGTTCACAACTCGCTACGCTGGGCACGCGCAAAGGGAACTATCGTTCTGGTTGGCTTGAGCCTTCATATGATGCATATCGACCTCTCTCCCGTCTGGTATCAAGAGGTCAATCTTATCGGTACAATGGGACAAGGTATGGAGACGTGGCCTCTTGGCTCTTCTGAACAACGCTCCACCTTCGCAATAACGGCAGACTTAATTATGCAAGGCATTCTGAAACCAGAGCAGCTTATCACGCATCATTTTGCCCTGAACAACTATCGGCAAGCACTGATGACCGCGCTGGATAAGCGCGAGCAGCGTGCCATCAAAGTAATTTTTGACTACTCGCTACTACCAGCATCGGTTGTACCGAACGTTCGCGCCTCCGCTCGCCAGCGCAAACCTGTTACGCAAAACATACAGCCGCCAGATGTCGGAGAGGAAGAGCAGCCGCTAGAGCCTGTACCTGCGATTCTCTCTAGAGGCGGGGCTACATGGGAAAAGCAAGCTCTTCCCATAGTGCCACAACCTCGCATTTCACAAGACGAGGCTGAACTGGTCGATGCGCCAACGCTTGCTCCTAGATACAAAGCGTTGCAAGACCTCGATGCAACACAAAAAGTAGGTATCGTCGAGCCTGAGCAGGAGCTTCAGGAGCCAACAGAGATGATGCCTGTGGTTAGGCGTTCCACGCTTAGCAATGACATTTCTTTGCAAGAGACTGAGCAACACGAGGCTTTCGAGCAAGAGAACACTACAATTTATGCTCTCGCACAGGAAGAGACTCAAGACATTCCTGCTGTCGAGAGCGAGGCTATTCAGGCGACTCCTTCCATCTACGATGTAGCGACACAGGCCGTTCCTGTTGTCGAGAGCGCACCTCCACAAACAGGTTCTTCTGACTCCTCGGCGGAGTCTACCGAAGCAGCTTCGCCCGTTCATAGCGAGACTACTGAAACTACACCGCCTATGTATAGCGACCCTACTGAAGTTGTACCTTCCATTTTCAACGAAGCTACCGAGGCTGTTCCCTCCATTCATAGCGAAGTTACTGAGGCTGTTCCCTCTGTTTCTGAAGAGGACACACTTGCACCGTTCGTTGTCAATGAGCAACCTATGTATACCGAGAGCGAGGTTGCTGAAGAGGCATCACTGAACGAACTTGAATGGCTCGACATCATAGCAGCCGAGGAGACGCGGCAAGAGGCTGCTGTCGTGGCTCCTGAGCAATCTATCAACATACCGTCTACACCCATAGCGCAAGAGGAGCAGGAAACTCAATCGGCGGAGATTGCCCCTGTTGTAGCACAGGATATGCAATTTAGCCCAAACACGCCTGTTGCAGTAACTTCTAACGAAGAGGAGATGCAATATCATACCGAGGAACCAGTAGTTCAGGTGGTACAAGAGGAGACGCAATCCGATACAGAGCAGCCAGGAACCCAGGTAGCACAAGAGGAACTTCCCAGTACAGAGGAACACACATTTTATACATTTGTCGATGCCCCTTACGAAGACGACGATGCTGCCGAGTTGCAAGATTTGCAGTATGAGAGGGAAACGCAATCCGAATTTCGGACGGACGATTTTACAGACATCAATCAGGATATGCCCGTCGAAGATTACGGTTCAGACGCTGAACAGACGGAGATAGTACCTGAAAAGAATGATGCGACGAACTCATCTGCTAAAGCGTTATACACGGCAAAGACATCTAAAGCAATGAACCTCGGCAAGTCGCGTTCTAAGAACAGGAACAAGGGTAGAAAATAATTCAGGGAGTTATCGTTCATGACTATAGGCAATTCGTCTGCGCCTGATGGAGAGCAAGCGGCTCCCGAACAATCGCAACTACCAGGGAGAGCAAAGCCTTCTCAAAGGCGTAGACATCGCGGCAGAATAGTGCTTCTCGTCTCAAGCTGTCTGGTGGCATTGATCGTTGTCAGTGGCATTGTGAGTCAGCGCGTGTTGGATGGCTCAATTTCAACGACGCTTGGAGGTGGGACGGCGACAAATGGCACATTTGTGCGTCAACCTCTAAGTGCCGCCCAAATCTATAGCCTGCACCATCTCGTCAGCCACATGCAATACAAGCAACTTGCCAGCCTCTATGTTTCGCACATGAGTCTTGATGAAGAGTTGGGGCAGCTTATCATGGTCGAGTACGATGATACGTACTACTCGCCCGACCTTGATATGATGGTGAATAAGCTACACGCGGGCGGCGTTATCATGTAC
>CAXUGH010000203.1:0-9579 GCA_964250365.1 uncultured Ktedonobacteraceae bacterium | reverse complement strand
CGCCTTCGACCTCCGCGACCTGTAGTCCCGTTTCGGAGATGCCTTGACCGAGGCCAAGCCCCAGTGCCTCACCAAGTTTCATCTCGCCCCGTTTGCGCTTCTTCTGGAAGAAGCTAATCGCAGCCTCGATCTCTTCGGGTCGCAGCTCTACCCATTGCCCACGCACCTGCACAAGCGGCGTTTTCAGGTTGACGAGCCGCTCAAATTCGTCCTCCGTGAGTTCTGAGTCGCCAACCGCCGCGTTCCAGTCGTAGGAGACGATGCTATCGAGTCCCATCACGCCCTGCGAGACGCGCGGATTAGCTTTAGGTTGGAGCTTCAATTTCACCTTGAGACGCGCCGAATTTTTCGACCACCAGGGCGGCACAAGCACACCGTAGCCGCTCAACTCTAAGAGAGGAGCCGATTGACGAAGAAATGCATACGCCTCCTCGGTGTTCAGCGCGATTTCGCGTGGATGTGCCGTCTTCAAGCTCTCCTCTAGCACAGGAAAGAGACGCGACGCTCTCCCAAGATCGGTGAGCAGACGCTCCTGTGGATTCTCGAATTTGTGATTGAGAAAGGTGAGCGTGTCAGAGCGTTCCTGCCACACGTCGTCGGCTGGCACTAAGAGACTGCGATCATCGTTGGCTTGCAAATGAAAACTCACACGCCACACTTGCTCCTCATCTTCGGGCGCATCAAGGCGAAAACAGGTGCGAAATGGCGCGTTAGCAGCGACCGGTTGTAGCGTCTCCATCCATGCAGTAAGAGAACGCTCAAACGCCTGTATCTCTTCAACTGGTGCGTTCAGCGTGGGATTATCGGCGGACAACCCACGTAGCCATTGCTCTGGTACGGAGTTGCGCGAGGCGCGACCTGTCACAAACGTATTCTTAGGCAAGCTCTCACGTACAAAGGCGTCGATGCTAAAGTCGAGAAATTTTTGTACGACGCTATTCAACATCGACACTTTTTTCTCACCTGCTGGCATAAACGACCAGCAGAGCGGCGGCATAGCCTGTGTCAATACGCGCATGCGTTCCGTATCTTCGGACGAGAGAAACGCTCTCCATACCGCTTGATAGAGCGCATTTCTCCCCTGCTTCGTCTCTTGCAATGTTGGCACAAACGACTGCTTTGTCAGCAGTTCAAATGCGAACTTCGCAACCGTAATCCAGAAACGCAACGAACTACCATAGGCAACATCATAGGGCGCATTATCCGGTAGCGCAAGCAACAGATCGAGCATGAGGCTATTCCGAAAGGTAAGTGCCTCGACATCCCACCATTTCAAGCCCGTCGCGTTTTCAAGCGGAGCCTCTACCAGAAGTTCAGGTGAATGCGTTGGTGCTTTAGCTGTAGAAGGTAAGCGTAGCGAGATCGTGTTCTGCTCCGCTCTTGTGAGTAGCGGTCCCCCAATAAAATCGCCTAGAGCTTCTCTAAGAGCGGCATGAGGCAGCACAAACGGATGTTTGCGCGTTGATACCTGTGCAGAAGATATTTCGCTCTGCCCGAAAAATGGTGCGTCGGAGAATTCAGCCCAGATGTGCAGAGTGCCAGAAACAAGGCTGTCGCATATGGCATGTAGTACTATCAATATATTTGTTTACCCCAGAAACCAGGGCGCCCGCAAGGGGACGCCCTGGCCCCACCACAAACCGCTTTTTAAGATTGAGGACGTTCGGCAATTGACGATTTGACTTCGATATAGCGTGCAAGAATAAAAATTAGGTCTGATAAGCGGTTGAGATAGTGTACCACCTCAACATTCTCGATAATACCCTCATGGAGCAGCTTTACTGCCATACGCTCCGCTCTACGGATAATTGTACGCGCAAGGTCAAGCGCAGCACCATCAAGTGTATCGCCAGGAATGATGAATTTGTTGGGTATCTCCACCTCTTGCTTTAACGCCTCCTCTGTCTGCTCAAGGTGCTGCACATGCTCCTTCGTCATACGCAGGCCAACCTTCTCATAATTTTTAGCTGGTGTCGCCAGTTCGCCCATCAGCAGATACAGTTCGTTCTGTATACGATAGATAATGTCTTTGACGTTTTGCTCTTTGGCTACCGCGCGTGCCAGTCCTAATGCCGATGTCGCTTCGTCAACCGTACCATATGTGTCGGGGAGCGGAGCGTACTTTACAACACGGGTGTCCCCGATCAAGCTTGTAAAACCATCATCGCCTGTCTTTGTCGTAACTTCTGCCATTGTATCCTCTTCTCGTTCGATATGCATTCAATGCCATACACACATCAACATCTTTATCCTAAATACCTATACGCGCGACTCATCCGCCGCCAGTCAGTTTCGCGCCCGCGAACGGCTCGCTCTTCGTCCAGTGCCTCTAACGTGTTGGTCGCCAGGAAACGGCGGCGCAGGTTCGATAAATCAATCTGCTCATCGGACGGGAAAAACGCGCGGTAGAGCAGAGCAGCCTCAGCCAGTGTCAGTGTACCATCTCCCGTTTCGGGTTCTTTGAGCATGGGCATAGGCCGTGTCTGCTTCCCTCTCAATACCTTGTCTTCTTGTGCAGAGTTGGCATCTTCTCCTGAACGCATGGTAGTCATATCGCTGAGAAAACGGAGCGGAATTTCTGGATTGCGCTGCACCTGTGACCGCAGAACGTGTAGAGCAGTCTGTACGCCAGGAAATACATCGGAGTCGATCATGCGCTGCCCAAGCTCGACCTCTGCGACGGGCACCCATTCCACCTGTAAACTAGGAATTGCCTGTTGCCTTAGATTAGGTTGTAATTCGTCATGATTGGCGCGTAGCAGCACACTATGAATAAGCGAGACAGCGGCACCCTGCTCCGTGCTTCCCCACACAGAAACCTGTTGCTCCTGCCAGCCTGCTTTAAGTTGAACAAGCGAAGCTCGTTGAGGCCAGAGCAGCAAAGCATCAAGCACACGACTCACCGCGTCTGTCACCGACTCAGTGCCCAGCACGAGCCTCATAGGTGGTCCCCACGGACCGTTCCGCAGCAACACCCACAAAGACCAATCGCGGATAGCGAAGAGCGTGACGCTCGTCGTCACAATCAAACGTTTAGGCACAACGTTAGAAGGTTGCGGCGTCGATGAGCGTGGATAGGACATACTCATGTTTTGCACTACTCCATTACTCGTATCTATCAATGGTCATTATACCATTGATTGTACTCATTATAACGGATGGGCGCAAGTCAGCTATACCAATGGGCTGCATAAAAGCAGTGATGATTGTTAAGAAATAGCAACATGACAGTGTGACAGGGCATGCCCTGTCACACTGTCATGTTGCTATTTCTTATTTATATAAAATTCCGCGTTGCTATTGCTCTTGACTTAGTGCCCGAAAACCAAGTGAAGGTCGAGAGCAAAACCTGCGGAGAGAAGCAATGCAATAAGTGAGAGAATTCGATAACGTGCGATAGTGGCACGCTCGTCGATGGAAATCGCTTTAGCACCGCTTGAGCGGCGTTGCACAGGTCTGGAGTCTTGCATAGTTGTGTATCCCCTTGAATGAAGGTAGCAAGGGTAGCTGTTTTTGCTACTCTTACTATAGTATACGATATACAACAAAATTTGGTTGCGAAATTATCCCCAAAATCACCTTAATACTAGGAGTTCCGAAAAACTTGTTTATATCCATCGTGCCATCTACAAACGTATCACTAGCACAGACTATAATACAAACACACAAAATTTTTGTAGCACAATCAAGTTGAGGAAATTTTCATGCAACAACAAGGGCAGGAACATGTCACTCCACCCGGTCTCTCGGATGGCTATTTACCTATTGAGGATTATGGCATTATCGGCGATTTGCACACTGTTGCGCTGATTGGCAAGAATGGCTCCATCGATTGGTGCTGTATTCCCCGCTTCGACTCGCCCAGCGTCTTTGGAGCTATTCTCGACGTGAACAAGGGCGGCTTCTTTCGCATCGCTCCGCCATACGTGCCGGGGATGGGGCGCAAGCAGATGTATCTGCCGGAGACCAATATTCTCATCACACGCTTCCTCACCGCCGATGGTGTATGCGAGATAATCGACTTCATGCCTATTAAAGAGGTAGATAGCAAGAAACACCAGCATCATATCATCCGCGCAGTACACGCGGCACGCGGCACTGTGACCGTAGAAATGGCGTGCCGCCCTGCCTTCAACTATGCTCGTGATCCGCATGAGGTGCATCTTTCACAAGAGGGAGCCATCTTCACTAGTCAGCATCTCTGTCTCGGTTTAGCCGCTACCGTTCCTGTAGAGCCAGATGGCGACGGCGGTGTACGCTCTCTGTTTACGCTGCAAGAGGATCAGTTCGCCTACTTTGTGTTAGAGAGCGCGAAAGATCGTGATCTGGCACCACAACAACTAACGAATCGCCACTACCAGCATCTCTTTCAAGCAACCAAAGATTACTGGCAAAACTGGCTGGGGCAGTGCAAGTATCAGGGACGCTGGCGCGAAATAGTGCATCGCTCGGCTCTCGTTCTCAAGCTTTTAACCTATGCACCAACGGGGGCGATAGTCGCTGCCCCTACGACAAGTCTACCTGAGACGGTTGGCGGGGCACGCAACTGGGATTATCGCTATACATGGTTGCGTGACGCTTCGTTTACGTTGTACAGCTTGCTCATTCTTGGTTTTCAGCAAGAGGCCGAGGGTTTTATGGGCTGGCTGGACGCGCGTTGTCATGAACTCAAGTCCAATGGTACACTACAACCAATGTACACGATTGACGGTGGGCACGACTTGACCGAGATCACATTGGATCATCTCGAAGGATATCGCAAAAGCGGTCCCGTGCGTATCGGCAACGGCGCATACAAACAAAAGCAGCTTGACATCTACGGCGAACTGATGGACTCCATCTACATCTTCGACCGCTACAAAGACATCTCCTATGACCTCTGGACTCAGCTTCGTCGCTTGCTCGATTGGCTAACCGTGAACTGGCAAACCAACGATGAGGGCATCTGGGAGGTACGTGGCGGCTCTAAGCCATTTCTGCATTCGCGTGTCATGAGCTGGGTCGCATTTGACCGTGCTATACGTATTGCACGCCATCGTGGTTTACCTGGACCGCTTGGACAATGGACACAGACCAGTTCGGAAATCTACGAAGAGGTGATGCGCGACGGATGGAATGAACAGGCCAAAAGTTTTGTTCAATATTATGGGACCGATGCAGTCGATGCGAGCGCATTGCTGATGATTCTCACCAAATTTGCTGGATCAGGCGATCCGCACATGAACACAACCATTGACCGTATCCTCAAGGAATTAACCAGCGACTCGCACGTCTATCGCTACAATCCTAAATTAGCGGCAGACGATGGACTGGGCAGCTATGAAGGAACGTTTAGTCCGTGTAGTTTCTGGCTCTCCGAGGCTCTAGCGCGTTGTAATCGTACCGATGAAGCTCGCTTGATTCTGGAAAAGATGCTTACGTACTCCAATCATCTAGGGTTGTACGCAGAGGAGATCGGGCCAACGGGCGAGGCACTGGGAAATTTCCCGCAAGCGTTCACTCATCTCTCGCTCATTAGCACCTGTTACAATCTGGATCGCGCCTTGAACGGAACGCTACATGGGTAATATTCTATAAGTTCTCTTGCCAGAAAGCGACGCGTCGCTTTCTGGCAAGAGAACTTATAAAGAAGTCCTATCTATGCTTGACGCCGTAGGGCAGAACCGTTACAATGGAGACGAAGGGATGTCGGATATTTAGTCTACCTATTCACCGGGCGACGAAGACCGCTCGGTTTTATTATGTTTTGAAAAAGAGTATATGAGGAAGTTCCCATGCAGGTTATGGACAATAATAATAGTACAACAAAGTTAGTACAACGCACCGACATTCGCAACGTTGCAATTATCGCACACGTCGATCATGGCAAAACAACTCTTGTCGATGGTATGCTCAAGCAGAGTCACATCTTCCGCGAAAACCAGGATGTCGGCGAGTTGATTATGGACTCGAACGATCAGGAGCGCGAGCGCGGCATCACCATTCTCTCGAAGAATACCGCCATCAATTATCGTGGCGTGAAAATCAACATCATCGACACTCCTGGACACGCGGACTTCGGCGGCGAGGTCGAGCGCGTCCTCAACATGGCTGATGGCTGCATTCTGCTGATCGACGCCGTTGAAGGACCAATGCCGCAGACGCGTTTCGTGTTGCAGAAAGCCTTCGAGCTAAATCTACAACCAATCGTGGTCATCAACAAGATTGACCGCCGCGACGCTCGTATCGACCAAGTGCTAGAGTGGACGCAAGACCTGTTCCTGGAACTTGCGACAACCGACGCGCACCTGAACTTTCCCGTACTCTACGCAATTGGGCGCGATGGCGTGGCGATGTATTCTCCCGACGATGAGCGCGTCAATCTGGAGCCACTGTTCGAGACGATTATCAACACCATTCCCGCACCAGAAGTCGATGTCGATGCACCCCTGCAGATGCTGGTAGCCGCTCTGGACTACGACGACTACAAGGGCAAGTATGCGATTGGGCGAATCGTGCGTGGCAAGATCGCGCCAAACACATTTGTTGCACGCATCAACCGCGATGGTGTCGTGTCACGCCAGAAAATTAACCTTGTGATGAGCTACAAAGGTCTGCAACGCACAGAGGTAGATGAGGCACAGGCGGGTGAAATCGTCGCGCTGACAGGCATCGCCGATGCGAACATCGGTGAGACCGTCGCCGATGTCAACACGCCGGAGGCACTACCCACCATTGAGATTACGCAGCCAACACTGAAAATGACCTTCGGTGTGAATAGCAGCCCATTCGCGGGACGCGAGGGCAAATTTCCAACATCGCGTCAATTGCGTGCGCGTCTCTACCGCGAGCTAGAGACCAACGTGAGTCTACGCGTCGAGGATGGCAACTCGCCCGACGAGTTCGTCGTCTCAGGACGTGGCGAGCTACACCTCTCCGTGCTGATCGAAACGATGCGCCGCGAAGGATACGAGTTCCAGGTGTCGCGTCCAGAGGTTATCACGCGTGAGGATGAGAACGGCAAACTGACCGAGCCAATCGAGCATCTCGTCATAGACACAAAAGATACCTTTATCGGCGTGTTGACTGAGAATCTCTCGGCACGTAAAGCGCAGCTCATCAACATGACCAGCGACGGCTCCGGCAACGTGCGTATCGAGTACAACATTCCCACACGCGGCTTGATCGGTTTCCGCAACGCCTTCCTGACGCTCACAAAGGGCAACGGCGCGATGAGTAGCATGCTCATCGGCTTTGAACCCTGGTTGGGCAAGATGGGCACGAACCGCATGGGTGCCCTCGTCGCCTCCGAGCAAGGTACAGCTATGACGTATGGCCTGAACAACGCGCAGCAGCGTGGCGATACCTTCATCGAGCCAGGAACGCCCGTCTACGAAGGTATGATTGTCGGCCTCAACGCACGACCCGACGACATGGCGATCAACATCTGTAAAGAGAAGCAGAAGACCAACATCCGCTCCTCCACATCAGACATCTCGGTCCGCCTGACGCCGCCAATCCTGATGAGCCTTGAGCAATCGCTCGACTTCATCAACAACGACGAACTCGTCGAGGTCACGCCACAAAACATCCGCTTGCGTAAGAAATACCTGACGCAGCACGAGCGCATGCGTAACCGCGAAAATGACTAGTAAAATGTAAAGAATAAGCAGGTGGTGAACACGCTCACCACCTGCTTATTCTTTACATTTTAGGACACATCCTGATAAGCACATCCAAAAGTACTACTCATATATACCTATAATCTACCTCATTGTTATAATAGATACAAGCCTATCTCCTTACTTTTCTGTATTTTTTGTAACCCTTTGTCGGAAAATCATATTTACAAACTTCTAGTAGTGTTCTCTTCCAACTGCCGTTGGAGGAGTTTCATCATGGAAAGAAACAAAAGCATGTCCTCCATCCCTCCACAAGCCGGAATTGGGAGCCAGCCAATCGCGCTTGTCTCTCAGCTTCGGCAACAAGTACCGCAGATGCAACACATAGATGAGATGTTTGCATGGATGGCTCACGCGCTGATGACGCAGTGGCAAATTCCGCTCATCCAGTTCTGGGCGGCTCAGGCACACAGCACTGGACAGCCTCAAGCCGAGCTACGCGCTGTGGCTAGTCGAAACGCGGCTCTGCCCTCTTCGCTGCACACGAATGCACAGGTGACAGATGCGGTAAAGCGTATCCTGGGTGCCAAACAAGGATTTTTCCCGCGCCCCACCGACGGCATCTTCTCGCGCTCCTATGTGGAGCATTTTGCTCGCTACAACATTTCCTACTGGGGCGGCTACTTCATCAGTGACAACGTTCTACTGCCACCGAAAAAAGATGCGGAGCCAGAGAAAGTCGCTACGCCCCTGAACATGGTGATAGCTCTTTTCTTGCAAAATCCTCCACAGGATAAGCTGGGGCGAGCTATGGATTACATTTTTCAACATAGCTTCCGCGTCGCGGTGGATAAGGGCTTATTCAACCCGCAAGCAGCTCCGCGTAAAGAAGTCCACACCGAAACGTTACAGCGACAAACTACTACTGCTCTCGACCTCTCCTCGTTTGTGCCGCACCGAACGCAAAACATAGAAGAGATTCAGACCGGCAACCCGTTTGCATACGCCACCATTATTCCCGATAGGAAAGCACGGCAAATCTATTCGCTCATCAACGGGCAGAGGAATGTTGCTACGCTTGCTCGCATGGCAAATCTGGACGTAAAAGAGGTGGAGGAAGCGTTACGCCTGCTCATTCAGCAAGGGAAAATTTCATTACAGGATGGAGAGGAAACAAAATAATGACCATTCAAACGCTCGCCAATCTCTCATTATTTCCCGTCGGCGTTGTCTGTAGCATCATTGCGATTCGCGCCTTTTACATGTATTCTCTTTCGCGCAATGATGTCTTATTTATTCTCGGTTTCTCTATGGCATCCATTGCAGTCGCGGTCTTTATGAGCAACATAGGTGACGCCCATCTTGTCCCTTACAATACACAATGGGCACGCTATACCTGCTCATCGAGCGGTGCATTCTTCATATTTATGAGTTCCATCGTGAAATCGCACGAACAACTGGGACGACTCAAACGAACACAGGTAATTTTCGCCGCTATCTGCGTAGTGGTGATCGCGCTCACGCCTGTACTACCACCATTCTCAAGTCCAATCATACCCGTAGTCCTGAACAACATTCGCACGCTCATCTACGGGCTTGCCCTTGTGCGCTATGCCTATCTCTATATCGCCAAAGAGAGCCGTTTCAGCCTGATTATGTCGTTCGCATTTCTGCTACTGGTGACGGGCTTCATCCTCGCCACTCCCGTCTTAATTCAGGCCAACGCCACCAACGCTACGCTCAACATCATCGGCTCATTCACACGCATCGTTGGCTACTCCTCGCTGCTGATCGCATATTCATTCGGATGATATATCAGTGAACATAAAAATGCCAGAGACTGAGCCGCTGGCATTTTTATGTTCACTGATATATCGTTTCGTTCAATCATAATGCGACATGGAAATCTCCCTTTCGATTACACTATACTGAAACTCCCAAATCCTTCCTCGCTATCGCCTACCTCAGAAGCATTCCT
>CAXUGH010000202.1:3648-9597 GCA_964250365.1 uncultured Ktedonobacteraceae bacterium | reverse complement strand
AAAACACTTGCGCCCCGCACCATAGAGTAGTAATGTTATTAAATTCCGGTAACCACAAAGCGGACATGACGACGGCTCTGCCGTCGTCATGTCCTCTTTGTCGTTACCGGAATTTGTTATGTTTGTCATGCGTGATACAATGGCGTGTATGCGACACATATTTTTGATTGGGCTTTCGGGTAGCGGCAAAAGCACAGCGGGGCGTCTTCTCGCGCAACAGCTACATCTCCCATTTCTTGATACCGATGCGCTTGTCGAGGCGGAAAGCGGAGAACGCATTCCTGCTCTGTTCGCGCAGCATGGTGAGGCATATTTCCGCGCTTGTGAGAGTCGTGCCCTTGCAACTGCTATCGACACGACTCCCGATGGTGCGGTTGTTGCGACGGGTGGTGGTATTGTCTTGCAGCAAGAGAACCGCATGCTGATGCTACAGCGTGGAGTGCGTGTCTGGCTACAGGTTGACCCGACGCTTGCGTTAGAGCGTCTGCAAGCGCAGCATAGTGTCGAACTTGCACGAGGGCTTGTGCCCGAAATTCGCCCTCTCCTCTCTGGGCAAGACCCTCTCACCGCGCTTCATGCACTACTCACAGTCCGCTCTCAGTTCTATCAAGAGGCTGAAATTGTATGTGATACCACGCATAAAAGTGCAGAACAGGTCGTGCAGGAGATTGTAGCAAGCATGCAGGATGCTAATTTATTTGAGGCGAGTGTACCCTCGATTATGCGCCATGTGCGTATTGGTGATGGCTATGATGTTGTTGTTGATTGGGGCGGCGTAGAGCGGCTGGCAGAGTATCTTACACAACTTTCTCTTCCGCCAAGAATTTTTCTCTTCACTGATAGCAACCTCGCTACATTATATGGGCAGACTCTGCTACAACGTTTGACCAACGATGGCTTTGAACCTCATTTATACATCGTTCCCGCTGGCGAGAAAAGTAAATCGCAGGAGCAACTTAGTGCCATTTACGATTGGCTTTTAGAGCAACGAGCGGAGCGACGCGAGGCGATTCTCGCGTTTGGCGGTGGTGTTATCGGAGACCTCGTAGGCTATGCCGCCGCGACTTACTTACGTGGTGTGCCTTTAATACAAGTGCCTACATCGCTGCTTGCACAGGTTGATGCCGCGATAGGTGGCAAGACGGGCGTCAATCATCCTCACGGGAAAAATCTGATTGGTGCATTCTACCATCCACGCCTTGTACTAGTCGATCCACGCCTGTTGCTCACATTGCCAGAGCGAGAACGCACCGAAGGGTGGGCAGAAGTAGTAAAATATGGTATCATACTCGACGCCGAACTGTTTACGCAACTCGAAGCTCACGCTGAACTTTTGCGACGTTTTGAGCATCCTCCTCTACAACTGCTCTGCCAAATTATCGCGCGTTGCATAGACCTCAAGGTCGGAATTATAGAAGAGGACGAGCGAGAGCAGGGACGCCGCGCTATTCTCAACTACGGACATACAGTAGCACACGCGCTGGAAAATGTCGCTGGGTATGGTGAATTGTTGCATGGTGAAGCGGTGTCGCTAGGGATGGTCGTCGCGGCACAATTAGCCTATGAAGCAGGCATGTTTTCCGAAAATGACATGCGGCGACAGAACACACTCTTGGAGGCACTTGGACTACCTGTGCGTTACTCAGGTTCGGTGAGAGCGGAGGATATTCTGGCGGCGACGCGTCTGGATAAGAAGGTTGCTAGCAAGCAGATTCGTTGGATTATGCCGCAAAGTATTGGTAAGGTGACGGTGACAACGATGCCCGATGCACTGGTGACAAGCGTTATCACAGAATTTTTCACAACAACGTAGGGGTCTAATTCATTACACCCTATTTGGCAACGCACCATGAATGTAGGGGTCTAATTCATTACACCCTATGGGCAATACATCATGACAGAGCAGAATGTGTTGCCAAACATGGTATGCGGAGAAGAGAGCGTAATAAGCGATGAAAGAGACGCTGCGGATTTTAGTGCTGAATGGTCCAAATCTTAATACGTTGGGTACGCGCGAACCAGCTATTTATGGTAGCACGACAATAGCACAGATTCAGGAGAAGCTAGAGATGCGTGGCAAGCAACTGCATGCAGATATTCTTAGCTTTCAGTCAAACTATGAAGGCGCGTTGATCGATTGCATTCAACAGCATGCTGAGGATGTCGATGGCATCATCATCAATCCAGGGGCATTGACGCACTATTCGATTGCGGTACGTGATGCGTTGGTGGCGGTCAAAGCACCAACGATAGAGGTACATCTGAGCAATATTTATGCTCGCGAAGAATTTCGACATCACTCGGTCATGGCGGCTATCTGTAAAGGGCATATTGTAGGATTAGGTTGGCGCGGCTATCTGCTAGCTCTGGAAGCACTGGTAGAGATGCTACGCGAACAGTATAAAGAGGAATAACATGAGTCAGGAAAGTATTGCACAACTTCGCACATGGATTTCAGAGCAAGGCATCGACGCCTTGATGGTATCACAGCCTCAAAACCGCTCCTACTTGAGCAGCTGGCTCAATGACGATGTAGAGGGTGCGGGAGTATTGCTTGTGAGTTCGACACAACAGATACTCATGACGAATCCTCTCTATAAAGAAGTGGCAAGCAATCAAGCTCAGGGCTGGGAAGTCACCGTACCAGAATCGCGTGAATACGCTCCCGCCCTTGCTACGCTTGCTCAGAAGCAGGGCTGGAAAAGAATTGGCTTTGAGTCAATGGCTCTGCTGTACGGTGAGTACGAGAAATACAAAAAAGCTGGCGACAATATCTATGAATTTGTGCCGTTGAATGAGGATATCGTGAGCAAGCTGCGTGAGGTCAAACAGCCCAATGAAATCGAACTGCTCAAACATGCCATTGCAATCACCGATCAGACCTTCACACATCTCTGCCAGTGGATTCAGCCAGGAATGACAGAGAAAGACGTGGCAATGGAAATTTCGCGTAAAATGGTAGAACTGGGTGCCGATGGCCTGTCATTCGAGTCGATTGTCGCCTCTGGTCCAAATGGCTCGATGCCTCATGCACATCCCAGTGACCGCAAAATTCAGCGCGGCGAACTCATCACGATTGACATGGGGGCACGCTACAAAGGCTATTGCGCCGACATGACACGTACAATCAGTCTTGGTGAACCGTCCGAGCCGCGCATGCGCGAAGTCTACGACGCAGTGTTGAATGCTATGAAGACGTGTGAGGCAGGGCTACGCGCCGGTATCTCTGGTAAAGCCGCCGATGCTCTGGCACGTAACGCACTAGAGATGGTGCATCTGGATGAGTACTACGTACATAGCACCGGTCATGGCGTGGGCCTACAGGTACATGAAGGTCCAAATCTCTCGGCACGCGCATCAGAGGAGGAAATGCTTCCCGTTGGTGCCGTCGTGACGGTAGAGCCTGGAGTCTATATCTCAGGCTGGAGTGGCACACGCGTAGAAGATTGCGTACTCTTGAAAGAAGATGGTGTTGAAGTGTTAACGCAGTCACCAACCGATTTAGTTTTACCGCGTTAAAATATATGGTTAAATACATTTTGAAAGGCAGTTTTTATGATCTCTACGGGCGACCTGAAAAAAGGCGTAACCATCGAATTTGAAAATCAACTATGTAGTATTCTGGATTGGTCGCATATCAAAATGGGGCGAGGCGGCGCGATTGTGCGTCTGAAACTACGTAACTTGCGAACTGGCTCGATTATTGATCGCACTTGCGATGCGGGCGATAAATTCAAGCGTCTCTACCTGGATCGTATTACCGTGACGTATCAGTATCAGGATGGCGATCAGTATCACTTTATGGATACGAGCAGCTATGATGATATTGTGTTGACCTCCGAGCAACTTGGCGATACCAAAAACTATCTGATTGACAATATCGAACTTGACCTTGCGATGTTCGAGGGCGAGCCAATTTCGGTTGATCCACCAGAAAAAGTCGTTCTGCGTGTCACCTACACCGAGCCAGGTTTCAAAGGTGATACCGCGACTGGCGGCTCAAAACCTGCAACGACTGAGACTGGGTTGGTAGTGCAGGTGCCCCTCTTCGTCTCTAATGGTGATCTCATTCGTGTCAACACCACAACAGGTGCGTATGTCGAACGCGCCTGAGCCTTGTGCGCTCGTTGCTGAAATTGTTTCTTCTTTGGAGTGCGGAATATGAGTGAAAATTGGCAAGATTCCTACGATGTAGAGTCGGACTCACAGCAGAAGCCACAGGAATCTATTAGCGTCGAGCAATTGCGACACCTTGTGCAGTTGCTCGACCAGAGCGACGTTTCAGAGATCGAGGTGAAGCGTGCTGACGCGGGGACGCGTCTCGTGCTACGTAAGGCGAAGGCACCTGAGAGCGTAAACGTGCTGGCGCAACCGATGACGATGCCAGCAACGAATGGCACTGCTGATACGAGTAGTAAACCTGCGCCTACTGAGACAAGACAGACGGTGGCAGCGCCGCTCGTTGGCATCTTCCACGTTTGGGCGAAGCCAAAGGGAGGCGCGTTGGTTGCCATTGGTGACAGCGTGAAGGCAGGGCAACTCGTGGGAACAATTTCATCGCTCAATGTTCTCAACGAGGTCGAAACCCCCAAGGCTGGACGCGTAGTAGAAATTCTTGTGCAAGAAGGTCAGGCCGTAGAATATGGGCAACCTCTCATGTATATTGAGACGGCGGAAGGAGCGTAGGTCGTATGCTTGACTATAGCTCAACTGCCTCCGTCGTCAGTGTTTCTGAACTCGCGCTCTATCTCAAAGAACTGTTCGATAGAAACGATATTTTGCAGAATATTTGGGTGGAAGGGGAGATTTCTAACTACAAAGTCTATGGCTCCGGTCATAGCTATTTTACTTTGAAGGAAGGTGAGGCGCAACTTCCCTGCGTGTTTTTCAAGCATGCGCGGCAACGTTCGTCTGCATCTCCTCTACAGGACGGCATGGCGGTTGCCGTGAACGGACGCGTCGCGTTTTATGAGCGTGACGGTAAGGTACAATTCTACGTCGATGGCGTCAAACTGCTTGGCGAAGGAGTGCTATTTCAACGTTTTGAGCGGCTCAAAGCTCAATTAGCCGCCGAGGGTCTCTTCGACGAAGAGCGTAAACGTCCCCTGCCAGAGCAACCGCTCGTAATAGGTATTGTCACCTCGCCACAGGCAGCCGCTCTGCGCGACATGCTACGCGTATTACGTGGACGCTATCCACTGGCACAGGTTATTCTTTCTCCGTCACTTGTGCAGGGAACTGAGGCACCCGCCTCAATTGCCGCTGCTCTGGACTTACTGAATGAACATGGCGAGGCAGACGTGATTATCGTTGGGCGCGGCGGCGGCTCGATTGAAGAACTGTGGGCGTTCAACGAAGAGATCGTCGCTCGTGCCATCGCTCGTTCGCGCATTCCCGTCATTAGTGGGGTTGGTCATGAGACGGATTTTACCATCGCCGATTTCGTCGCCGACTCTCGTGCCTCGACTCCTACCGCTGCCGCCGTCGCCGCCTCTCCTGATATTGAAGAGTGGCGCAATGACGTGTATACTCTCCAACACATGCTCTACGACTTGATGGAGCAACGTCTCTACGATATGGGCGAGGAACTCGAACGCACACAACGCGACCTGCAACGTGTCAGCCCATTGAAATTGATTGATGACCGACGCCAACAACTGGACGATACCATGGAACGCTTGCAAGATTCCACGCTGCACATTCTTTCATTGCAACGCGAACGGATACGCGCTGCAGCACTACAGTTACACTCGCTTAGCCCTTTGCTCACGATTGCACGCGGTTACGCTGTTGTGAGACGCGATAACGATCAATCTATTGTCACCAGTATACAACAAACTCAAGCAGGTGATATACTTACCGTCGAGGTTCAAGATGGACGGATTCCAGTCGAGGTTCGTCCTGTTAAATCATAAGATTAGGCGTAGGGGTCTGATTTATCACACCCAT